>JAVXCD010000070.1:0-8654 GCA_036659655.1 Alistipes sp. | reverse complement strand
ATTGTGTGCCCCTGCGACCTCTCGACAAGCTCGAGGATCGGGCATTGTGTTTCCAGTGTACTTTGCGACCTCTCGACAAGCTCGGGGAGCGGGTGTGTTTTGTATTGTATGTGTCATCCTGAACGTCCATGAAGAATTTTTAAACTGATCTTTCGCTACCGTTTAGGATGACAAGTGGAGACTGTTCAGAAGGATTAAACAGAACAGTTTAGGACGACAAAATGGTTGTGGAATTACGGTGTGCAAACGCTGCTTAAAGAGCTTGGATGGCTTGCAAAATACCGTCCGCATCGTAGCCGCATTGTGCATAGAGTTGTGCGGGGGTGCCGTGTTCGATAAATACGTCGCCGATGCCGAGTGTAGTTACGTGAACCGCATAGCCATGCGTAGTAAAGAAAGCGGCAATTGCTTCACCTACACCGCCGCGCACTGCACCATCCTCGGCTGTCACCACCTTGCGGAAGGTCTGACCAATCTGATGAAGCAACGCCTCATCCAGTGGTTTGGCGTAGCGCAGATCGTAGTGCGCAACACTCAGCCCTGCCACCTCGGCCTGTGCGATGGCTTTCGTGGCGAAATTACCGACTGTGCCGATGGTCAGCACAGCCACATCTGTTCCCTGTTTCAGGCATCGTCCGCGTCCCACAATCAACTGCTCAAAGGGCTCTTTGCGCCAGGCAACGCCCATGCCGCCACCGCGGGGAAAGCGAATAACGAAGGGTTTAGCGACTTTGAGAGCCGTATAGAGCATATTACGCAGTTCTAATTCGTTCATCGGAGCGGCGATAATCAGGTTGGGGATTGCGCCGAGGTAAGCCAGATCGAAAGCACCGTGGTGTGTCACTCCATCCTCGCCCACCAAACCGCTGCGGTCGAGACACATCACCACCGGCAAATCTTGGATGGCAACATCGTGAATCACATTGTCGTAGGCTCGTTGCATGAACGATGAATAGATGTTGCAAAAGGGGACTAACCCGGCAGCAGCCAAGCCTGCCGAGAAGGTCACGGCATGTCCTTCAGCAATACCTACATCGAAACAACGCGTAGGCATCGCATCCATCATGCTGTTCATCGAGCAACCCGACAACATGGCAGGCGTTACCCCCACCACGCGATCATCCATCTGCGCCAACTCCAAAAGTGTTGTGCCGAAAACATCTTGATAACGAGCAACTTGTGCCGAAGAAGTCATTCGCTCGCCCGTATCGGGATTGAATTTTCCCGGTGCGTGCCACACCGCTTGATTGTGTTCGGCAGGCAGATAGCCTTTGCCCTTCACCGTCATGATGTGGAGCAACTTAGGCCCTTCAATGTTGCGCAGAGCCCGCAGCACGCGCACCAACTCTTTCAAATTGTGCCCGTCTACGGGGCCAAAATAGCGGAAATTGAGACTTTCAAATAGGTTGCTATTATTGAGGAGCCCCTGCTTCACGGCATTGCCCGTTTTCTGACAGATGCGCAAGAGGCGGGGTGTGTGCGACAGAATGCCCCACAGCCGTTGCTTGAAGCGATTATAATGTACCGAAGTGGAAATTTTGAGCAGGTAATTTTTGAGTGCTCCCGTTGCCTGATCGATGGCCATGTTGTTGTCGTTGAGGATCACCAACAGATTTGAACGCTTGCTCGCACCTGCATTATTTAACCCCTCGAACGACAAGCCACCCGTCATCGAGCCGTCACCAATCACCGCCACCACCTGTCGTTTTTCACCCCGCAGCTCTGCGGCTTTTGCCATGCCGAATGCTGCCGAGATGGAGATCGAAGCGTGTCCGCCGCCAAAAGCATCGTAGGGACTTTCGGCCATTCGTGGAAAGCCGCTGATACCTCCTAATTGACGTTTGGTCTTGAACTCCTCGCGCCGGCCGGTGATGATTTTGTGCGCATAGGTCTGATGCCCGACATCCCAAATCAACTTATCCTCCGGTGTGTCGAAGACATAGTGTAAGGCCACCGCCAACTCTACCGCACCCAAACTTGAAGCCAAGTGACCGGGGTTGACGGAGCATTGCTCGATGATATAACGTCGCAATTCGTCGCAATATGCCTCCAACTCCTCCATAGAGAGTAGTTTAAGATCCTGCGGCGAATTTATTTTGTCCAGTAATTTATACGCATTCGATGCCATAGTTTTACAAAGATAGTCATTAAATATTAAATAAATAAATAAAAAATCGTATCTTCGCAAAATGAATATAGTATCTATCCGATTATGAAATACAATAGAATATTGCTCAAATTGAGCGGAGAATCGTTGCAAGGGTCTCAGAAATACGGACTTTCAACCGAGGTGCTCAACTCCTATGCCGAGCAGATCAAGGCGGCGGTGCAGACAGGCGTACAGATTGGCATCGTTATCGGGGGCGGCAACATCTTCCGCGGACTGTCAGGTGCTAAAAAGGGCTTCGACAGGGTGAAGGGTGATCAGATGGGGATGCTGGCCACAATCATCAATTCGTTGGCGCTGCAATCGGCTTTGGAGGCCGAGGGCGTGAAGGCCAAAGTGCTCACCTCCATTCGTATGGAACCCATTGGCGAATACTACTCAAAAGCCAAGGCCATTGAATATCTCGAAGCGGGCTGTGTGGTCATCATCGGCGGCGGCACCTCAAATCCCTACTTCTCCACCGATTCGGCATCGGCTCTGCGGGGCATCGAGATCGAAGCAGAGGTGATGCTCAAGGGTACGCGCGTGGACGGGGTGTATACGGCCGATCCGGAGAAAGATCCCACGGCCACCAAATTCGAGGTCATCACCTTCGATGAGGTCTACAAACGCAACCTCAAGGTGATGGATATGACCGCATTTACACTTTGCAAGGAGAACAACCTCAACATCATTGTCTTCGATATGGACACCGAGGGCAATTTAGGCAAAGTGCTGTCCGGTAACGCAATAGGAACCTTAGTGAAAATTTAATAGCATCTATTATTATGGCTACAAAAAAAAGTAATCGATCCCTTTGGCTGATGATTTTAGTGATCGTAATTCTTGCTGCGATCATCATCCTGCTGCCCACTTCTTGCAGCAATAAACTCTCCGTAGACGAAACAACCTTGGTCAAGGTGGGTGACACCGCTCCCGACTTCACGGTTGAGATGTTTGACGGCACGCAGATGACTCTTTCAAATTTTGCGGGCAAAGTTGTGCTGGTCAATTTCTGGGCGACTTGGTGTCCTCCCTGTCGCGAAGAACTCACGCGAGTGCAGATCGACATTGTCGATCGTTTTGCCGGGCAGGAATTTGTCTTCATCCCCATTTCCCGTGGGGAAGAGCGGACGACCATTGCTGCTTTCCGTAAGAAAATGGGTTATACCTTCCCCATGGGACTCGATCCCGACCAATTGATTTACAACAAGTTCGCCTCCAACTACATTCCTCGAAACTTTCTGATTGGCAAAGACGGCAAAGTCATTGTCGCGTCGGTGGGTTACGACGGTGCGGAGTTTGATCAACTGCTCCAAGAGATCGAAAAAGCAATTAAAAAATAGAAATATGGATACCAAAACGATTTTACACGAAGCTTCTGACCGTATGCAGAAGGCGACTGACCACCTCGAAGAGGATCTCTTGAATATACGCGCAGGCAAAGCCTCCGTCAATGCGCTAAATGGCGTGATGGTGGACTATTTTGGAGCACAAACCCCCGTGTCGGGTGTGGCGAGTGTCACCGTGCCCGATGCCCGCACCATTCTCATCCAGCCGTGGGACAAAAATATGCTCCGCTCGATTGAGAAGGCCATCATCGACTCCAACATCGGACTGACTCCCTCCAACAACGGAGAGCAAATTCGCCTGTCGGTGCCCCCGTTGACCGAGGATCGACGCAAAGAGTTGGTGAAACGGGTGCGTGGAGAGGCTGAGACCGCTCGCATCAGCTTGCGCAATGCCCGCCGCGATGCGGTCGAAGCATTCAAGAAAGCACAGAAGGACGGCATGCCTGAGGATGAGGCAAAGGACGGCGAGACCCAGTCGCAAAAATTGGTCGAGAAATTCACCAAGGTATTGGATGCCTCCCTCGAAAAGAAAGAAAAAGAGATTATGACAGTCTGAAAAATTGTTTCTACGGAAACAGCCGCTATTTTTAAAAAATCCGGGTTGTTTGAGGCAACTCGGATTTATTATTGTACATTTGATACCAATCTATCTCGCTCCGACTATGAAGAAAAACTGTGCTTTTATCCTGTTCATGCTCTTGCTGTGTGGATTTACCCCACGCGCAGAGGCTCAAACGTATGTTAAACTCAACGGCCTCTATGCTCTGGTCGGCGTGATCAACCCCGCAGTGGAGTTCACCATCTCGCCCAAATCGACGTTTCAAGCCGAAATTGTCGTCTCGCCGTGGAAGTCTATCAAGGGCTACCACGCCTTGTTTGGCATCTTCATGGGTGAGTATCGCCGCTACTTCAAGGAGCATAATCACGGCTGGTATTTGGGAGCCAATGTGGGGATGATGGCCTTCGACATGTCGAAACCCTACATGGATGGTTGGAGCATTAAACTTGAAGAGCGATACAGCAAAGGATATGGATTTATGATCGGTCTCTGTGCCGGTTACGAGTATGTATTCCGCGAGCGGTGGGTCTTAGATGCCTACTTGGGCTGGGCGTGGATGAGTAGTTTCTATAATGGGTATTCTTTTGATGGTGAGGTTGATATGAATCCGCATCGTCCCGTACAACCCGAACATCCCGACCCGTTTAATGGCTCTTCGGAGTGGTATCCCAACAAATTGGGATTATCCATCGGCTATCGCATCTTCAATCCCAACAAGGTGCGTGCACCGAAAATTGCGAAACAGGTGGCAGCACAGACTGCCGATGCACAATAAAAAACAGGAGTTGACCTTGGTCAGCTCCTGTTTTTTTGCGGAGGATCAAAAATACGGATACCTCCCAAACATCACCACGAATGCCTTTCTGTGTCACCTTGATCGGTCGTGAAGGATCTGATTTCCCCGCTCAGCATGACTCTTAAAGGTTATACATAATGACAAAAAATTCGATCCTCGAGCCTGTCGAGAGGTCGCAAAGGTCTTGGTGTACGATCCTCGAGCCTGTCGAGAGGTCGCAAAGGTACACATTTCACGATCCTCGAGCCTGTCGAGAGGTCGCAAAGGTACACTGAATAGATTTCCTTTGCGACCTCTCGACAAGCTCGAGGATCGTGAACTGTGTACCTTGCGACCTCTCGACAAGCTCGAGGATCGTGAAATGTTTTATATGATCCTTCAGCGTCGGTTCTTGGTGGTGCAGGATCTCAAAATACGAAGGACATCAAAAATTTAAAATAGTTCAATAAAATTTATTTAGCACATATAAACTATTTTTTGAAAAACTTACTGTATATTTGCAAGTCGATTTGCGGAAATAGCTCAGTCGGTAGAGCATTAGCTTCCCAAGCTAAGGGTCGCGGGTTCGAATCCCGTTTTCCGCTCACAAAGTCTAAAAATAGACTATAAAGTCTAAAAACCCTATATATCATTGATATATAGGGTTTTTTGCATCTCTGATTGCTGCTTGATCTGTTTTCAGATCTTTTGCGAATCTCATGGATGAAGCGCCAAGACTTTGTGTTGGCTACTTCTCGGCCATGTATTTCCACAGAGGTGCTGCCATTAATGCTTGCTTTATTGCACTTGTCTCTAACAGTTCGCGTACCTGGTCGATGGTGAGCAGGCAGACCTTTATATCTTCTGTGTTGTCAAGTTGCTGTGCCGACAATCGCTCCACGTCTGTGGCGACAAAGCAGTGGGTCAGGTTGTTTTGTGTCGCGGGATTGGCGCACAGAACCATCTGTTCCCGCCAGACTCCGTTGCCATAGCCTGCCTCCTCCAGTAGTTCCCGTTTGGCGGCCGCTAACGGACTCGTGTCGGCGGGCTCGATGACCCCTGCGACGATCTCGTAGGCAGTTTCACCCAGCCCGTGGCGGTATTGGGTGATGAAGACGAATTGATGCTCCTTGGTGATGGCAATAACATTGACCCAGTCGGGGTATTCGAAAACATAGTAGTCGGGCACACGATTGCCGTTAGGCAACTCCACGCATTCGTGCCGCACGGTGAACCACGGCTTGCGGGCGAGGTACTCACTGCACACAACTTTCCACTGGCGATTCTGAGGTTTTTCCATAGAAACTACTTTTTTTCCAGTGCAAGATAATGAAAATTGTTTATCTTTGTGTAACGAATAAAAAAAGGAATCGATCATGATACAAAAATCCGAACGTGAACAAATCATAGCCCTTATTCACCGCGAAGTTGTGCCGGCAATAGGATGCACGGAGCCCATTGCGGTGGCTCTATGTGTAGCGAAAGCAACCGAAACATTGGGCTGCATGCCTGAAAAAATCAGGGCGGAGCTGAGCGCCAATATCTTGAAAAATGCTATGGGTGTGGGTATTCCCGGTACGGGCATGATTGGTTTGCCGATCGCGATTGCGTTAGGTGCGTTGGTCGGACGTTCGGAGTACCGTCTCGAAGTACTGAAAGACCTCACTCCGGAGGCAGTGGCGCAAGGCCGTCGTTATATCAATGAAAAACGGATTTGCATCTCGCTCAAGGAGCATATTACCGAAAAATTATATGTCGAGATTCATGTTGAAGGGGTCGGGCACAAGGCTGTTGCCGTGATCGCCTGCGACCATACGACGTTTGTTTATATCGAGCGTGACGGCAAGGTGCTCCTCGATAAACGCACGGCATCGGCGGAGAGCGAAGAGGCGGAAGAGGTCAGTTTGTCGCTCTGCAAAGTCTATGATTTTGCGATGACGGCACCTTTGGATGAGGTGCGTTTTATCCTCGAAACCCGCACGCTGAACAAGGCTGCCGCCGAGCAGGCCTTCCTTGGAGAGTATGGTCACTGTGTGGGTAAAACCTTGCGCTGTGACCGCGAATTGAAGGTGATGGGTGACAGCATTTTCGCCCATATCTTGGCCTACACTTCGGCGGCGTGTGATGCCCGCATGGCGGGGGCAATGATCCCTGTGATGAGTAATTCGGGTAGTGGTAATCAGGGCATTGCCGCTACGTTGCCGGTGGTGATCTATGCCGAGGAGATTTCCGCTTCGGAGGAGCAGACCATCCGTGCGCTGGTGTTGAGCCACTTGACGGTGATCTACATCAAACAAAGCCTCGGCCGACTTTCGGCACTCTGTGGCTGTGTCGTTGCGGCCACAGGGTCGAGTTGCGGCATCACCTACCTCATGGGCGGCGGTTACGAAGAGGTCTCTTCGGCGGTGAAGAACATGATTGCCAACCTCACGGGCATGATCTGTGACGGTGCAAAACCCAGTTGCGCGATGAAACTCACGAGTGGAGTCTCCACGGCGGTGCTGTCGGCGATGATGGCGATGGATCATCGGTGTGTGACCTCTGTGGAGGGGATTATCGAGGATGATGTCGATAAATGTATTCGTAACCTCACGAAGATCGGCCGCGACGGCATGAACGAAACAGATAATCTTGTGTTGCAGATCATGACGCACAAATGCGATTAATCTATGCGGCCGAAAGTTGTTTTAGAAGTTGTTTGAATTTATTGCCGAAAAGAACGAGATTAAGAAACAGTTTTTTAGCCTACATAATTTTCATCTTAACAAGTTAATTACATCACTATGAAACTTTATTCTGTGTTATTTTTGTCTCTATTATCCCTTTGTGGATGCACTAAGAGTGTCGACAAATACCCGTCGGACACCTTCACCGCCAAGGATGGTCGGGAGTTTGTCCTCACGTTTTTCAAACATGCTTCGCTGGCGATTGAGACCGGAGGCAAACACATCTACATCGATCCGGTGGCTGGTTATGCCGACTATGCTGCCCTGCCTAAGGCGGATCTGATTCTCATTACTCACTCTCATTCCGATCATCTGGATAGCGTGGCAATTCGCAAACTGACGACTCCCGATACGCAAATCATCTGTGATGGAACTTCGGCATCCATACTCGGAATAAAAGATCTGATTATGACCCCCGGTTGTAGGATACAACCCCGTGATTATGTCAGTATTGAGTCGGTGGCAGCCTACAATTACACTGAAGGGCACACGCAGTTTCATCCGCAGGAGCGTGCTGATTTGGGTTACATCCTGACAATCGGCGGCACACGTATTTACATTGCCGGCGACGGGGAAAATACACCCGAAATGAAGTCTGTGCAAAATATTGATATTGCCTTTTTGCCTGTTAACCAGCCCTATACGATGACTGTGGAGCAGGCTGTGGATGCCGTGAAGACCATCCGTCCCGGCATCTTCTATCCCTACCATTATGGCGAAGTAGATCAGAAAACCGATCTTGATCTACTTGCTCGCTCGTTGGCCGAGGTTACCGAGGTGCGGATTCGTCCGATGGAATAAACGCTGAGGAAGAGCCAATTTTGACATTCGAGGTGTAATCTCGCAAAGGCTTTGGGAGCACATTTCACGATCCTCGAGCCTGTCGAGAGGTCGCAAAGGTCTGACAACACACTTCACGATCCTCGAGCTTGTCGAGAGGTCGCAAAGATACTTGAAAGTTCACGATCCTCGAGCTTGTCGAGAGGTCGCAAAGGCTTTGAAAACACAATGTACGATCCTCGAGCCTATCGAGAGGTCGCAAAGATACTTGAAAGTACCCGATCCTCGAGCCTGTCGAGAGGTCGCAAAGGCAATC
>JAVXCD010000069.1:0-8769 GCA_036659655.1 Alistipes sp. | reverse complement strand
ACCTCTCGACAGGCTCGAGGATCGTGAACACCAGTGCAAACTTATCCACTAACAGGAATTGCTGCTTGATCCGTAATTTATCTCACCTTCAATCTTCTGCCGAGGCTGAGAATAGTGGTGGGTTTGATCTTATTCAAGGCACAAATCTTCTTCACAGTAGTACCGTATTTTACGGCTAAGCGTCCGAGGGTGTCACCCGATCGTACTTTGTGGTAGGTCGTGGCGGCCTTGGAGTTTGACTTTGCGGCGGTCATCTCTTTTTTGTCATCCTTGGCGTTGTCTGTCTCGTCGTCGAAATCCTGTCCGGCGTTGGAGTGGATGTTGAAGAATGATTTTTTGAGCAGGAAAGTCTCGTTGCACAGTAATCCCTTTTGAAAGTTTATTAAGCGTTGAGGATCAAATGATTGTCCGTAATAGCGAGTCTCGAAATGCAGGTGAGGTCCCGTGCTGCGTCCCGTCGAGCCACCCAAGCCGATCACCTGCCCTGCTTCTACCCATTGATTGGTTTCGACTAAGCGTTCGGACAGGTGTCCGTAGTAGGTCTCCAGTCCATTGTCGTGGCGAATGATGACCAGATTTCCGTAGCCACCGTGATTGAATTCCGAGATGCGGACACGTCCGCTGAAGGTGGCGTAGACAGGGTCGCCTGTTTTGAGTGCAATGTCAACACCCTGATGTTGCCGTCTGCGACGTGGGCCAAACACGCCAAACAGTCGCATCTTGCTGATGCAGGGGCAGTGATAGCCTTTGAGTGAATCGACCAGATCAATGGCGATGGTTTGAGGGATCATCGACATGGAGACTTCCCGATAGGGAAAGAGCGTCGTTGTGTCCCAATATTTCTCGAAAATGGTGCTGTCTTTCACGAAGGCGCGATTGCGAATATACCGCCATGTATTGTCACTATACAAGATCACCTGTACGGCATCGTTGGAGGTGATAAGCGTGTCGACGACAGAGAGTTCGGCGGTGTCGTCCATGGATTCGATGGGTGTAAGTGTACAGGCGAGTGTGGAATCTGCATCGTCTTGTGGTGGTTCCTGTGCAGCGATCGAGAGGGTCGCAAACGTGGCTAATAATAGGGTTATGTAGCGAGGATTGATCATGGTTTATGGTGTAATTTGAAAGTTAGCGATTTTTCTTTATGTACTCTTCGGCCGCTTCGAGGGCTTTGTAAAATTCCTCGCCAAAGCGGCGAATGATAGGTTCTTTCAGGCCTTTGTAGATAGGAATACCCAACTTTTTTCCCTGCTCGCAGGCCGCTTTACAAACGTTCCAGCGGTGGTAATTGAGCCCGATGGTGCCGTTGGCAAAGTCGACCAGACGGATTGGATAGAGGTGACAGGAGATCGGTTTGCGAAAGGGCGTTTTTCCTTCCAACCATGCTTTTTCTATGGCACATAGAGTGATGCCATTTTCGGTGTAGGTATAGGCGCATGCGCTGTCGTTGATCAACGGCGTGGTGTAGTCCCCCTCACTGTCGACAACCATGAATCCTTGTTGCGCAATGGCTTCGACACCTGCTGTTGTCATATAAGGCTTGTAGGCCTCGTATTGAGCCTCTAAGGTGTCCACTTCTTCTATTTCGAGCGGCGCTCCGGCATTGCCCTCGACGCAGCAGATGCCTTTGCATTGTGCTATATCGCAGGCGAAGCATTCGCGCAACAGGTCGGCACTGACAATTTTATCGTCTATCTCGATCATCATTTTTTGTAGGTGTCTGCGATGATTATGTCGTAAAGTTCGCCCAGAGACATACCTATATATTTTACTTGTTTGGGAACGATGCTACCCGCACTCATGCCGGGGATGGAGTTGACCTCGATTAAATAGGGCTTGCCTTGGGGGGTGACGATGAAGTCGATGCGTACCACGCCCGAACAGCGGCATGCTTTGTAAGCAGCGAGGGTCATGCGATTCAGTTCTGCTTGCACTTCGGAAGTGATGTCGGCGGGAGTGATCTCGTTGGAGAAACCTGCCGTGTATTTGGCCTGATAGTCGAAAAACTCCCCTTTCGAGACGATTTCTGTGACGGGAAACACATACTCCCTACCCCCTGCAATCATCACTCCGCAGGCCATTTCGCGTCCGGGAATGCACTCCTCGATCAATACCTCTTCGCTCTCCTTGAAGGCTTCGGCAATAGCAGGGAGAATCTGCTCCATGTGGTTGATTTTCGTCACACCGAATGAACTTCCGCTGGCATTGGGCTTGATGAACAATGGAAGGCCTAATTGCGCAATAACGGTGTCGGGGACGACCGTCTCGTCTTTGTGAAGAAATATTTCGCGAGCAAGGTGGATCCCGTGTCCGGTTACCGCCCGCTTGGTGGAAATCTTATCGAAGGTGATCACCGACGAGGTCATCGAGCACGACGAATAAGGCACGCCCAACATGTCGAGATAGCCTTGTAAACGGCCATTCTCCCCGGGGGTGCCGTGGATGATGATCAGTGCGTAGTCAAACTTGGTGTAGCAGCCGTCGATGGTGATGGAAAAGTCGTTCTTGTCGACCTGCCATTGCCTCCCATCGGGGGTGGTGGTGTGCCAGTCACTGTGGTGAAGATCGACCACGGTTACGTCATATTTGGTGTGATCAAGTGCGGCCTCTATTTGTGCTGCGCTTTGTAGTGCAATTTCTCTTTCCGACGAATCTCCGCCGGCAACAAGAGCAATTTTTATACGAGTCATTATGTGATTATGGGTTGTAAATATCTTTGTAACGGAATGCTAAAATTTCTTGTACGATGTTGACAAATTGTTGTGCCTCCGCATGGTCGGGGGCGATCTTTACGGCGCAGTTGAAGTCGTTGAGAGCCTTGCCCCACTCGTTGCGGCGGTAGAACCATTTGCCCCGCTCGACATAGAGGTCGGCATTGTCGGGAGTCTGCCCGATTTCGGCCGTGAGAGCGACGAGTTTTTTTGCGGGACTCCATAGTTCTTTCTCGCGGATGTAGTGCAGGACACTCTCCGGCATGCAGTCGCTCACGTCGTCACCCCGTTCAAGGGCGTCGCGGATCGCTGTGGACGAATAGTCGTACAGTGGAGCATCTTTGAGGTAGGTGATGCGATCAAGGTAGCGGTCTACCCTCTCCTCGCGGCGGGGATAGACATAGAGGTGGTAGTTGTCGAGGATCTCGGTGTAGGCCTTCCATTGGTCGAGCTGCGGGATCAGATCACCACCCATCAAAATCGAGAAATGTCGTTCTGCACCGTAGTTACCCACTAAATAATGTAGAGTGTCGATCGTGTAGGAGGGCTTATCAAGCAGAAACTCCACAATCGAGGGTTTAATCCGATCGGGGTATTTCGATGCGGCACAGGCTAATTCAGCCATCTCGAAACGATCCAATTCGGGAGCTTGCACCTCAATTGGCTTCAGGGGGTTCTGCGGAGAGACGATCAGCACCACCTCGTCACACAACGCCTGCTCTACGACATATTCCGCAAGGGCAATATGTCCCTTGTGTATGGGGTTGAAGGAGCCGAAATAGAGAATGACGTTTTTCAAGGTGTGTGGTTTTATTTGTGGAGAAATGAATGAATGACGGTGTGAGCCTCGGTGACGGCCTTATCCAGTGTGTCGTTTACCAAAACATAGTCGAATTCCGGGGCTTTGGTCAGTTCAAATTCGGCCTTGGCCAGCCGTTGCTCAATCACCTGTGCCGAGTCTGTGCCTCGGTTCACCAAGCGTGCGTGCAACTCGGTCAACGAAGGGGGCATGATGAACAGCGAAAGAGCATCTTGTCCGAAAATGCGCTTGAGGTTTAGCCCACCGATCACATCCACGTCGAAGACAATCACATTGCCTTTTGACCAGATGCGCTCGACTTCGTCACGCAACGTGCCGTAGCAGGTGCCTTTGTAGACCTCCTCCCACTCGACGAATCGCTTCTGGTCAACAGCCTGCCGAAACTCCTCGGACGAAAAAAAGTAGTAATCCACGCCGTCACGCTCGCAGCCGCGCGGTGCTCGGCTGGTGGCGGAGATAGAAAATTCTAAGCATGGAAATAGTTGTAACAGTTGTTTGACGATCGTCGTTTTTCCGGAACCGCTTGGAGCTGAAACTATGATTACCTTTCCCATCGTTTATAAAATATTGAGTACCTGTTCCTTGATTTTTTCGAGTTCGTCTTTCATTTTCACCACTAAGATCTGCATGTTGGATTCGTTGGCTTTCGAGCCTAAGGTATTGATCTCACGACCCATTTCCTGTGTGATGAAGCCCAGTTTACGCCCGGACCCATCCTCCTCGGCAGCCACTTCGCGGAAATAATTGCAGTGATTTGTCAAACGGACTTTCTCCTCCGTGATGTCGAGTTTCTCCATGTAGAAGATCATCTCCTGCTCCATGCGATTGGAGTCGACTACCACTTGCAGTTTGGCAATGGTGTCGAAAATGCGGGCGCGAATGGTCTCTGTGCGTGCTTTCTCGAATGGGATGACCTCCTGTTTGTAGCCTTCGATTTTGTCTACTCGCTTGAGTAGGTCGGCGATCAGGGTTGCACCCTCTTGCAGTCGAAATTCGTCGAGGTGGGCAATGGCCTGCTCCGTGGCGGAGATGAGTGCCGTGTGCTCCTCGTCCGAGATGATGTCGTTGTCGGTGGAAACAACATCGGGCAACCGCATGACCGAGAGCATCATGGCCGACGACAAGATGCTACCACCTACATCTCCACGCAGCAATGGCTCTTTTTTGCAGATTTCGGACAGCTCCTTGACGTAGGAGGTGAACGCCTCCCGATTGATATGAGCCGAAGTCTCGGCGGCGGCGGTCTCGACATTGACAAAGACATCTACCTTGCCGCGTAACAGCCCTTTGGCGATCAGGTTGCGAATATCGTATTCCGAACGCCGGTAGATGGACGGAAGTTTGAGGTTGAGATCTAACTGTTTGGAATTAAGGGAGCGAATCTCTACCGAAATTTTTTTATTTTGTACAGAGGCTTCGCCTTTTCCAAAGCCCGTCATGGATTTTATCATAGTTGTCGATGAGGTTAAGAAGTTGTTTTAAATTTATTAATTTCGTTCTTTTCCGGCTCTTTTGCCCCAGTTTTCGCCTTGTAAATCCTCATTTAGCTTGCTAAAATCGGATTTGCAGGACAAAAATAGAAACAAAAATAGTTCTAAAATAACTTCGATAATAAATTCAAACAGTTTCTAAATTTTGACAAAAATAGTAAAAACAATTCAAAATTGAGCCGTTTCGAAGTTGAATAAAATTTATTTTGCTCAAGAAGTTGATTACTTGTATTTATTTTCATATATTTGTGTTAGAAAATTAACAATGAAAACTTAACAACTTAAAACCATATCGTAAACTTATGAAAAAGCACAATTTTAATGCGGGACCCTCTATCCTCCCGCAGGAAGTAATCGAAAATGCCGCCAAGGCAATTCTTGATTTTAACGGATCGGGACTCTCTTTGCTCTCGATTTCGCATCGCACAAAAGATTTTGAGGCGGTACTTGCCGAGGCAGATCAACTTTTTCGTGAATTGTTGAATATTCCCGAAAACTACAAGATATTCTTCGTCGGCGGAGGTGCCAGCACCATGTTCTTCCAGATCCCTTATAACTTGCTGGAGAAGAAGGCCGGCTATATTAATACAGGTGTGTGGTCGAAAAAAGCGATAAAGGAGGCTAAAAATTTTGGTGAAGTGGTGACTGTTGCTTCATCGGATGACAAGAATTTTAACTATATTCCCAAAGGATTCAAGATCCCGACAGATTTGGACTACCTGCACATTACCACAAACAACACCATTTTCGGTACGGAATATCACACCGATATTGATTGCCCGGTGCCTTTGGTGGCCGATATGAGTTCGGATATTATGAGCCGTCCGGTGGATGTGAAAAAGTATGCCATGATCTACGGTGGTGCGCAGAAGAATCTGGGACCTGCCGGTGTGACGTTTGTGATCGTCCGCGAGGATATTTTAGGCAAGGTGTCGCGCGTGATTCCTACGATGGTGGATTTCCGCACACACATTGCTGAAAATTCAATGTTCAACACACCTCCCGTATTCCCTATTTATGTAGTGAAAGAGACCTTGAAATGGCTGAAGGCTATCGGTGGTGTGAAAGAGATTCAACGTCGTAACGAGGAGAAGTCTGCATTGCTCTATCATGAGATCGACCGCAACCCGTTCTTCAAAGGCACTACGGCCAAGGAGGATCGCTCGCTGATGAACATCTGTTTTGTGATGAACGACGGACACGAAGAGTTGGCAGCCGAATTTATGGATTTTGCCAAGGAAAGAGGCATGGTCGGCATCAAGGGTCACCGTTTGGTGGGTGGATTCCGCGCATCGTGTTACAACGCATTGCCCCGCGAGAGTGTCGAGGCTTTGGTGGCTTGCATGCAAGAGTTCGAGAAACTGCACACAAAATAATACATGGGGCTGATTTATACGTTGCAACGCAAAAAAACGGATGAAAAGGCCATCAGGTTTAACTCACTAATAGAAATAGACATGAAAGTATTGATAGCGACAGAGAAGCCTTTTGCAAAAAAGGCTGTCGACGGAATAAAAACAATCATAGCGGGTGCGGGATATGAAGCCGTCCTGCTGGAGAAATATACGGACAAAGCGGCACTTTTGTCTGCTGTTGCCGATGTGGAGGCCATCATCATCCGCAGCGACAAGATCACGGCAGAGGTGATTGCAGCGGCTAAGAATCTGAAAATTGTGGTGCGCGCAGGTGCGGGCTACGACAACGTAGATCTGGCGGCTGCAACGGCACGTGGCGTGGTGGTGATGAATACACCGGGTCAGAATTCGAATGCGGTGGCTGAGTTGGCACTGGGCATGATGATTTACATGGCTCGCAACGGCTTTACCCCCGGCACAGGTTCGGAGATCAAGGGCAAAACCCTTGCTATCCAAGCTTACGGCAACGTGGGTCGGTTGGTTGGCTGCAAAGGTAAGGCTATGGGTATGAATGTGATAGCATTCGATCCGTTCATTACCGACGCTAAAGTTTTCGAGGCTGATGGCGTGACCAAAGTCAACTCTGTGGAGGAGTTGTATGCGAAGGCCGACTACCTGTCGTTGCACATTCCGGCTACCGAGCAGACTAAAAAATCAATTGGCTACAAGTTGGCAATGTCAATGCCTAAAGGTGCTACGCTGGTGAATACCGCGCGCAAAGAGGTGATTGACGAGGCCGGACTTATGCAGGCGATGACGGAACGTGAGGATTTGAAGTATATTACCGATATTGCTCCTGAGGCATTGCCTGAATTTGTTGAGAAATTTGGTAAACGGGTTTTTGCAACAGCCAAGAAAATGGGTGCTGAAACAGGTGAAGCCAATGTGAATGCAGGTCTTGCAGCAGCAAATCAGATCGTTGATTTCTTGAAAAACGGCGTTACTAAGTTCCAAGTCAACAAGTAGTATTATGGTGAGAATCAAACCTTTTTGCGGAATACGCCCGCCACAGCAATATGCTGCCGAGGTGGCATCACGTCCCTACGACGTGTTAAACTCTGCTGAAGCACAGAAAGAGGCTACGGAACGCTCGTTGCTCCACATCATCAAGCCCGAAATCGACTTCCATCCCATTGCCGATGAGCATTCGACGGCTGTGTACGACAAGGCCGTCGAGAACTTTGCGAAATGGCGCAAGAACGGCTGGCTGACGCAGGACGAGCAGGAACACTACTATATTTATGCGCAGACCATGAACGGACGGACACAGTATGGTCTGGCTATGTGCTGCCATTTTGAGGATTACCTCTCGGGCGCAATCAAAAAACACGAGTTAACGCGTACCGACAAGGAGGAGGATCGCATGATGCACGTGCGTAACCAGCAGGCGAATGTCGAGCCGGTGTTCTTTGCCTATCCCGACAATGCCGAGGTTGATCGGATTGTGGCCGATTGGGTGAAAACACATAAGGCTGAGTATGATTTCACTGCGGAGGATGGTTTTGGACATCACTTCTGGGTGATTAACGACAAGGCGACGAATGATCGTATCACCAAACTGTTTGCTGCGATACCTGCTTTGTATGTGGCTGATGGACATCACCGTACAGCGGCTGCGGCACGCGTTGGACAAGAACTTATGGCCAAAAATCCGCACCACACGGGTAATGAGGAATATTGCTATTTCTTAGCGGTGACCTTCCCCGCGACACAACTGCGAATCATTGACTACAACCGATTGGTGAAAGATTTGAACGGCCTGACCTCTGCGCAACTACTGACGGCTTTGAACGGCAGTTTTGATGTTGAGGCAAAGGGTACGACGGTTTATCATCCCACGGGATTGCACAACTTTGCGATGTATCTCGACGGACAATGGTATAGTCTAACAGCGAAAAAAGGCACCTACAACGACAATGACCCGATCGGGGTGTTGGATGTGACAGTGCTTTCGAATTTGGTGCTGGATAAGATTTTGGACATCAAAGATTTGCGTACATCGAAACGAATTGATTTTGTGGGTGGTATTCGTGGGTTGGAGGAGTTGCAACGTCGCGTGGATACGGGCGAGATGAAGGCAGCCTTTGCCCTCTACCCTGTTTCGATGCAGCAACTGATTAACATTGCCGATACGGGTAACATCATGCCGCCGAAGACAACGTGGTTCGAACCGAAACTAAGGTCGGGGGTGGTGATCCACTCCTTTGAGAAGTAATATTAAAGGAGAGGCGCAAAATTTGCGCCTCTCCTTTTTTTTGCAGGTTGTCCCGTCCTGAAATAGCGTTACACAAAAAAGAGTATAGCTATGGAAGAAGAGATTAAGAGCTTGTATA
>JAVXCD010000068.1:0-9099 GCA_036659655.1 Alistipes sp. | reverse complement strand
GAGGTGCGTGTGTTTGTTATTTTCAGCGAGCGAGGAGACCGTAGGTCAAGGATAGGCGTAAGGTCGAATTATGATTCCGACTCTTTGTGTAGCACGATATGGGTGCCGATGCAGGCAAGACCACCATAAATGACCACCAAGATCCACAACATTTTAATTTGGGGCAACACCTCCTCAAAGGAGGCGCCCATGCTCTGGATACGGATAAAACCATCCACTCCATGGCTGCCGGGGAAGATCTGTCCAAAAGCATATAACCAATCGGGGATTGCCTCGCGGGGGAAGGAGACTCCGCTGAGCATGAGCATTGGAATGGAGGTCCACAGCAACCACAACAATGAACTTTCGCGGTAACGGAAGAGCGTCGAGACGGCAATACCCATACAGATGCACGCCAGCAGATAGGGGATCATGAAGAGTACAACGGTGGTCGCATCACCATTCATCGGGTAGTGGAAAAGACGATAATGCAGGTGCAGGATATAGAAGATCGTGAGGGCATAAATCGAGGCGTAAGTGAGTGTTTTGCCCACGACAATTGGCAGGGTAGACATGCGTTTACGTCCGGGCGGGGTCAATTTTTTGTAGGTGCCAAACTCCCGCCATGTGCCTCCGATCATGCCGATGCCGATCAGCAGAGTTTGCTGGATGATAATGATGATGATGGCTGGCATGACGAACGATCCGTAGCCCAGATAGGGATTGAAAAGGTTGTGAGACTGATAGATGACCGGCTGTGAGGTGGCAGTCGCCTGTGGTATGTTGGCTCCTTTGGCAATCAGCCGTTGGAATTCGACCATGGTGCCTGTGGCACCGATGCTGGTCACAACTTCCTGAAATACCTGACGGTACATCAGAAAATAACTGGCATCGACATAGATGGCGACATTGGCCTGTAAGCCGCCCAGCAACTCCTTCTCGTAGTCGGCGGGAATGTAGACAATGCCGTAGATCTTCCGCTCGAAAAAGAGGGCTTTAGCCTCCTCCATGTTGGTGGGGTTGTAGGCCACATACGTATTCGGTCCGGAGTTGAAGGTGTTGATCAGTTGGCGGCTGGTTGCGGTGCGGCTCTGATCGATCACACCGATCGGTACGTTGCGCAGCACCTGAGGGCCATAGGCCAATGAGTAGACCGTGGAGTAGATGATCAAGGCGAGAATAAGTACCAGAATCACACCTCCATCCGTGAAGATCGTGCGATATTCGTTGCGCATTACGGACAGACACTGCTGCCAGTACGATATTATTTGTCGTGTGAATCTGCTCATCGTTATAACCTCCCCCAAAATTTAGTCTCCGTACACACGCTCCTCAAACGAGGTAGGATCAAGAGTGGCAGCAGCGTGAAAAGTGCCAAATAGCCCATATCGGGCAGCGAGCAGGCCACAGGAGCACCGCGCAACGCCTGATCGATAAATACGTCGGTGTAGAACGTGAAAGGAAAGCATTTACTCAAATATTGGATGCCGGGATACATTGCCATGATCGGAAACGTAAGTCCCGAAAAGGTAAAAGCCAGCACCGAGTAACCGCCACCGATGGAGAGAGAGAGCCGCAGATTACTCAGCACCACGATGATGACTGTTCCGATGGCTTGGTAGCTCATCAGGAATAGCACGCTGCTGATGAGTAATATGGCGAAACTACCGTTTAGCGGTACTCCCACCACACCGAAGATGACCCACATCATCACCAGCGACTGGAGGAACATCATCACAAGAATAGGCAGTAGTTTGCCAGTCAGAGCGGCCGATACGGAGCCGTTTGCCGCATTCAACCACTCTTTTGCTGTCGAATGTTTCAGTTCGCTGCCGATGGCAAAGATGGTTACCATGATGGTGAAAATCATCAGCATCATCGGCATAAAACTGGGCGACAGGTAGTAACCGTAATTGATGTAGGGATTGAAGAGTACGTGCCGCGTAAATCGTACGGGCATCAACTGTGCCATGGCCTGCAACTCTGTGAGCCCCTGCTTGGTGAGTAGTTGGATCTGAATCCCGGCCGAAAAGGTCGTAACAGCCGTCTGAATGTCTTTTGACAGCAGTCCGTTAACGGTAATATTTGTCCCCGTGATATACGCTTCTATGTGAGTTTGACTGTTGCTGAGAATATTTTTCTCAAAAAACGGGGGAATCTGCACAATCGCCATCACCCGGCCTTCGCGCATCAGCCGTTCTCCCTCCTCCATGCTTCCGACATCGTAGGACACCAGAGCCGTCGGGGTGTCGTCGATCATCTGCGTAGCCTTGCGGGAGAGTGTTGTGTGATCCTCATCGAAGATGGCGATGGGAATGTTGTGCGCCACACCGTTCTCGAATAAAATCGCAAAAAAAGCGAACGAAACTACGGGAAGTACCAGCATCAGCATCCAATACATCGGCTGATGAACCATGCGATCTATTTCTCGTCGTAAAACGGAAGTTGTATTGTGCAGAAAATCAAACATTTCTGTTTATTTTATATTATCCCAATCCACCAGCACACTCATGCCCGGACGAAGATTGTCGACTTTTGCGGTCGGTTTGGCTTTGACAGCAAACGTGCGGATGTCGAAACCGCCTTGTGTGCGAGTGGCTGCCCACGTGGCAAAATCAGCCTGCACGGCAATGTAGGTCACCTCAAACTCCACTTCGCAATCCAATGCGGGTATCTGACCTTTCATGCGTGTGCCGACTTGGATCTTCGGAAGTAGGGTCTCCTTGATGTTGAAGGTCACCCACATATCGTTGCGATCGAGGATTGCCACAACAGGGTAGCCGCTACCCACTAATTCGCCCTCTTCGGCAATGATGGTCGCAATCTCTCCCGTGACGGGCGAGTAGACCATGGCATCGCTGATGTAGGATTCCACCTCGTTAACGGCTCCCTGTGCTTGGCGCACTTGAGCCGCGGCAGCCTCTTTGTCCTCCTTGCTGGCACCGTCCATTACCAGATCATACTGGGCTTTAGCGGCTTGTGTGGTGGCCTCCATCGATTTGTAATTGGCCGATGCTTCATCGAGTTTCTGTGCCGGAACAACCCCCTGCTTGTAGAGGTTTTGTACGCGATCGAAGGTCTTTTGTGCTAACTCCTTGCCTGCCTGCGCCTTTTGCCACATATTCATAGCGGCTTCGATCTGCTGAACGCGTGCGCCCGTGATGGCCTTCTGATCGATGGCCGATGCCGCACTTTTCACCGCCTCAGCCTGCTCCAATTTAGCATTGAGTTCGGGTGTGGAAAGCACATAGAGCAACTCGCCCTTTTCAACCTGCTGTCCCTGTCGAGCCAGCATCTTGTCGATGCGCCCCGGCACCTTGGACGAGGCTTTGTAGGTGGTGCACTCCATTGTGCCTTGGATCAGGGTCGGTGTGGACTGCTTCAGATACCAACTAATCAGGATCACCGCGAGGATAATCACCACCACGGTTACGATAATTCCAATAATATTACTCCGCTTCATATTCTTATTTTTTATTTTTTATCAAAGGTGATTTGCTTGGCATCTGCGCGGCGGGCATACGCTGTAAACTCCTCGCTGATACCGGCTGCTTCCAGTAATTTTGCCAGCAGTAAGTCGTAGTTGTAGGCGGCTTGCATCCGCTCGGTTTTGACCTTGGCGAGGTTCAACTCGGCATCGACCAGATCGGAAGACGAACTCATGCCTTCGAGAAAAGCTGCATTTTTCGAAGTGAGGTACTCCTCGGCAAATGCCATCGAGGCCTCGATGGAGGCGATCTGGTTGCCGTAGTTCATCATCTGGTTGTAGAGTTTCTCGATCAGCACCGAGATGTCGCTGTGGGCCTTGGTTTGTAATACCCCCACGCGATGCGCGGTCTGCTTGGCGGCCGAATATTTGTATTCGCGATGCAGACCATCGAAGATCTTGATGTTGACCCCCACGCCCACGGCCCAGCGAGGCAGGATGTTGGTTACCTGATAGTTGTAGAAGGTACCACCTCCGATAGCCACTACTTGCGGCAGGAACTCCGCCCGCTGTAGTTTCACGCTCTCTTCGGCCAACTGTCGTTTGAGTGACACTTGATTCAGTAGGGGATTGTGCGATGAGGCGAGATCTTTGTAGTAATCGACGGGCTCTACTTGTTGCAGCACAAACATGGCTGTGATGGGGCTATAAACAGCCTCCTTTCCCAATGTATTGTTCAGCGCACCGGTGATGGTCTCGACTTGTAACTGCGCATTCATCAACTCCCGTTCAGCCTCGGCCATCTTGAATTCTACATAGAGCCGTTCACTGTGGGCAATCATGCCGTTCTTCTCCAGCGCAATAGCATCGTTGAGGTGTTGACGTACCCCATCGACCACCTGTTGACGCACATCGACCACGCGCGAAGCCAGCGCCAGCCCAAAATAACGCTCGATCAGCTCGGAGACCAGCGCATTGCGGGTCTGCTCGCTCTGTGCAAGGACGCTTTTTTCGTTGATCCGTGCGGCGCGGTTTGCCACATTGATCTTACCGCCCATATAGATGGGAACGGTGATTTCGCCGCCGACAAAACCCATGCTGCGATCCTGCAACTTCAACATCCAGTCGGCATTGAGGATCGGACCGATCAGCCCTTGTAATTTCGGAAGCATATCCGGTGGAATCAATCCGCTGGAAGCAAGTCCGTTGACCATGTTACCCACGGGGGTTTTCAGTTCATTCAGATCGAAGCCGATGTCCTTGCCCATGTAGGTATAGCCGCCGGCCACGCTGATCTTGGGCAGGCGAAGTCCGATGGCGGCACGCCGCTCCTGTGTGGCGGCTTTTTCTTCGTAGTCGGCCGCTTTGAGCGCCGGATTGTTGGACATCGTAAGAGAGAGAGCCTCCTCCAAAGACAAAGTCTGCTGCGACTCCTGCGCCGACAAATGTGTAAGAGTCAGTAACAAGGTTATTGTTACAAGTATGTTTGCGGATCGATTCATAGTCCCGTTCTATTTATGTTGCAAATATATCGTTAATATTTCAATCTTAGCTTCCGAATAAGTTCTTTGGAACAATTTTATGTCTAAAAGTATATAAGTAATGTCGTTTTTAGCGGAAGATGTGGGCATTGATTTCTCGTACTTGCCCGGCCAACGATCCGATCACCTGCACCTCGACACCGCCCTCACGCAAATTTAGTGCCCCGCGACAGTTGGCCAGACAATCAGGTTCGTAGAGTGCAAATACCACGCGTGCAAATCCATGAGAAAGAATCAATTCAGAGCAACTTTGCGGCTCGCTTTTGCGTGATGAACAGGGTTCCATTGAGGAGTAAATCGTTGCTCCACGGAGTGTGGCCTGTGCGGCTAATGCTTTGGCAATAGCCTCTTGCTCAGCATGGTGTGTTGGCGATGTCTCGTGTGTGTAGCCCGTAAACACCTCTGCTGCTGCCGTGACCACCACCGCCCCCACGCAATAGGCCGTTGCGCAGGGTACGCAACGACGGCTGACCTCGATGGCTCGGTTTATATATTTTTCATCCTCTGCCCCGGTGTCGGGTCGGAGCGTGTAGGTTTCCACCTGCATCCCGCCAAATTGTGCGTAGGTATGCGGTGCCAGTTTCCAGTACGTTCCGATGTTGAGTCGCGGTGCTTCGGAGCAATGCACCGCAAGGTTGGGATTCGTAGCCAGCCGGAATACATCCACCATGCCTTCCTCGAAAAATAGGTGGAGGATCTGCGCACCACCCTCGACAAAGAGCCGTTCCACACCGCGTTTTTCGAGTTCGGTGACCAACCATTTTGCTGTGATTTGTGGAGCACGGATGATTGTGGCTATGGCCGGCAGATGGCTGGTGTCGGTTGCATCTGTGAAAACTATTTTCTCCCCCTCGCCCTGTGTGAAAAAGTGTAAAGCGGGATCGAGACAACCTGTGTGGGTGAGCGTTACCTTGATCAGATCGGGATGCTGTCCCCGCGCAAGGCGTTCCCCGCGCAGTTGCGGGTCGCGGATCAGCAGCGACGGATTGTCGCGACGCAGGGTCTCTGCTCCGACCAGAATGGCATCGCTACCGGCACGCAGCCGATGCACCTCTGCCCAATCTTCGGGCGAGGAGATCATCAAACGGTGGGGTGTTGTGTCGTCGAGACAGCCGTCGGAGGTGACGGCAACAGAGACAAATATTTTCATCTTCTAAGGGTAATAAGTGTGATTTCGGGCGGAGCACCCAGTCGCATCGGAAAGCCGACGGAGCCGATCCCATCGTTTATATATAAATGGTACTGTCCGTTGTTGTAGAGCCCGCTCCAGTGGTCATACAGCAATTGCGCCGGAGAGAAAGCCCGTCCGAACAGTCGCAGTTTCACCTGCATACTATGCACATGCCCCGCCAAGGTCAATTCGCCATAACCCAAATTGGTAATATTCGGCCACAACTGCGGCAGATGGGAGACCGTGATGTTGAACATCGAACAGGGAACCCCTCGGTATACAGTTGACAAGTCGATGTCGGGCAACTCGAAGGAGTGGCGGAACTGTTGTAACGACGCATCGAACGATATGCCCGATACCGAGAGTGAATCCGCTCCGCAGACGATGTATTCGGAGGTGTTGTCCAGCACCCGCCAGCCCAATTGGCGTTGCCGCTCGATCAGGCGGGCAAGATTCTCTTGGCGGGGTAGCGAGAGCGTGTCCTTTATGTAGTAGCCAATGTCGTGGTTGCCGATAGTGGAGATCACGCCGTATGGAGCACGGAGCGAGCCGAGAATGTGCCCGGCCAGCGAGTCCAGTTCGGTGTAGCGGATGTTCACAAGGTCTCCGCTGAACACGATCAGGTCGGGGTGCAGCGAGTGAATCGTGTCGACCAATTGCTGCAACTCTTCCGCGGGGTGCAATAATGTACCTAAATGCAGGTCCGAGAACTGCACAATGCGGAATCCTTCGAAGGCGGCCGGTAGTTGCTTCGAGCAGATCGGAATGCGGTTGACCACCAGCGTGGAGCGTCCGGACAGCACCCCCCAGACGAATAGCAAACCCAAACCCAAGGCGGCGAGAATGCCGAGTATGCGCAGACGCAACAGCAGGAAAAAATAGAATACCAAACGGGGCAGGACGGTGATCAGGTAGATGAAAGAGCCCCACAGAGCGACATCCATCGTGATTTGAGGATTGTCGGGGAAAAAATAGAAGATCCCGCTCATCAGCAGCGGAAGTGTGCCGGAGAGCAGAGAGAGTAGTATGTAGCAACCTCGGATGCTGCGCGAGCAGGCGGTAGGGTAAATGCGCAAGCGGTACATCGCCCAATCGGCGACCAGCACAACCAGAGACAGCAGCAGAATAATCCAAATCATAACTTCAGCAATAAGTATTACAAAGATACAAAAAACCTGCGTACAATAGTACCCCCGTTCTTATTTGGCATATTCCTTGCTCGATACTTGCTGAAAAGCCGGTCGGAAGCCGACTAATAAACTGTTTAAAATTTATTTATCTCGTTCTTTTCGGCTCTTTTCGCTCCTGTTTTCACTCTATAAATCCTCATTTAGCGCGCTAAAATCGGATTTACAGGACAAAAACAGGAAGAAAAATAACTCTAAAATAAGTTCGATAACAAATTCAAACAGTTTCTCAATGACCGCGAATATAAATTATTATTTAACTACTTAAAATCACCGTATGAAAACATTTCGACTTTTAATCGTGGCTCTGCTGCTTGTTTCGACAGCATCGGCCCAACGTCATTCACGCAAAAACATGAAAGACGACTATGCACCTACCGTCTATCTGGTGTCGACGCACGTGGTCGACACCATCACCGAGTGTGGCCGCTGTCCGGCTATGCAGGCGGCAGCATGGAATCGTGCGGCAATGGCTAATGCCATTCAAGATTACATCGCAACACATCGTGTGGGAGCTCAGCAGGTGGGTAAACCTCAATTTGTATTCGCTACCAAGAACAATAAATTTTCCTTCTCATTGGGTGGATTCATCAACCTGCGTGCCGGCTATGATTTCGACGGCATCGTTGAAAATACCGATTTTGTCCCCTCTCTCATCCCCGTTCCCGGCACCTATGCCACACGGCAGAAATTGATGATGGATGGTACAACCTCGCGAATTTTCCTCAAGGCTATCGCCAACACCCGCTTGTTGGGGCGCATTGTTATCTTTGTCGACACCGACTTTCGCGGTGGTGCGTCGGGCAGTTATACACCCCGCATCCGTTCGGCTTATGTGGCATTCAAGGGATTTACCTTGGGACGTGATGTCTCCACCTTCTGCGACCTGCAAGCCGGAGCCAACACCATTGATTTCCAAGGTCCCAATGCTTACAATTTTAACTTTGCGACGATGATTCGTTATGAATATTCATTCCTACGCAAGCATTTCACAGTCGGGGTTGCAGCCGAACTGCCCAGTGTGAGTGGTACCTATGAGGAGTCTTTTGCACCGATTCCGCAACGTATGCCCGATTTCCCCGTCTACCTGCAATATGCGTGGGGTGTCAATCGCGATAGCCACCTCCGCGCCTCCGCGGTGTTCCGCAATATGTACATGCACAACCTAACTACCGGAAATAATACGTCCCTTTTCGGTTGGGGGGTGCAGGCCAGTGGCAAAATCAAATTTTGCAGGTGGTTCAACCTCTCTTTCAACGGTGTCTATGGCGAGGGCATCACCCCCTATATTCAGGACTTGACAGGGGAGGGACTCGACTTCACCCCTAATCCTGCAAATCCTACGCAGATCCAGACCATGCCCATGTATGGCTGGCAGGCAGCAGGACAGATTTACCTCACTCCACGTCTTTCACTGTCGGGTGGCTACTCGATGGTCACCGTAGAGAAGAAAAACGGCTTTTATGCCGACGATGAATACAAACAGGGAACGTATATGTTTGGTAACATATTCTACAACCTGACTTCACGCTGTCAGATTGCCGCCGAATATCTCTATGGCACACGCAAAAACATGAATGACGTACAGAACCATGCCAATCGTGTGAATGTGATGATTCAGTATAATTTCTAACCTGCGGAGAGGCGGGCGGAAAAGCCAATGCCGGAAGAGCAGAACAAAACCATTCGATCCTCGAGCCTGTCGAGAGGTCGCAAAGACACAGTGCTGATTACCTTTGCGACCTCTCGACAGGTTCGAGGATCGTGGAGTGTGTTTCCAAAGTCTTTGCGACC
>JAVXCD010000067.1:1516-9130 GCA_036659655.1 Alistipes sp. | reverse complement strand
TCATCCAAAACCAAAAGTAATCCGTTGACAAGGAGTTGTCGCTTGATCCGGACAACGAGAAACAAACAGATTATCTGCCGAATTTTACAAGCATCACATTGATGTCGGCAGGAGAAACTCCGGGGATGCGAGAGGCTTGTCCAATGGTCGCCGGACGAATCTTAGAGAGTTTTTGTCGCGCCTCGATCGTCAGCGAATTCATAGAATGGAAATCAAAATCAGCAGGCAATTTCACATTTTCCAGCCGATGCAACTTCTCTGCAATAAACTTTTCACGTTCAATATATCCTTTATATTTAATCTGTATTTCTGCTTCATCAAGAACCTCCGCACTGACCTCGTTATCCTCAATGAATTTGCGCAGGCTCGGAACCTCCAATTGCAGCGATCTGAATGAAATATTATTACGCAAGAGCAAGTCATACAACTTACGACCCTGCGTCAGAACATCCAAATTAAGTGATTTTAAATAGTCGTTAATTTGGTCTGCACGGATACTCTGCTGGCGGACAAAAGAAATAAGCGATTCTACAAGCGCATTTTTTTGGATGAAATAATCATATTGTTTCTTTGAAATAAGTCCTATTTCATACCCAAGAGGCGTTAATCGAATATCAGCATTATCCTGTCTCAGCAAAATACGATATTCCGCCCGCGAAGTGAACATTCGATACGGCTCATCCACCCCCTTCATCACCAGATCATCAATTAGCACACCTATGTAGGCTTCGTCGCGTTTAAGCACCAACGGCTCCTGCCCAACCCGTGTTCGGTGGGCGTTGATACCCGCCATAAGTCCTTGCGCCGCCGCCTCCTCATAACCGGTTGTGCCGTTGACCTGTCCTGCAAAAAACAGCCCCTCGACAAGTTTGGTTTCCAGCGAGTGGTGCAACTGCGTCGGGGGAAAATAGTCGTACTCGATCGCGTAGCCCGGACGATAGATGTGAAGATCCTCAAAGCCCTTGATCCGGTGCAGAGCCTCCCACTGCACATCCCACGGCAGAGAGGAGGAAAATCCGTTGAGATAATATTCGTTCGTCGAGACACCCTCCGGTTCGAGAAAAAGTTGGTGCTGCTCCTTATCGGCAAAGGTACGCAATTTATCTTCGATGCTGGGACAGTAACGAGGTCCAATCCCTTGGATGGTCCCATTGAAAAGTGGTGAAAATTTGAAACCGGTTCTCAAAATAGCATGTACATCCAACGATGTGTAGGCCAAGAAACACGGTAGTTGATTCTTAACAGGCTGTGTATCAGGAGAGAATGAAAATTTTTCGGGATTCTCATCTCCATACTGCGGTTCCAGCACCTCGAAATTGATGGTGCGGGCATCCAGTCGTGCGGGCGTACCGGTCTTCATCCGCCCCACCTCGAAGCCCAAGGCCACCAAGCCCGCAGTAAGTCCCGTCGAGGCACTGTCGCCCGCTCGCCCGCCCGAAGCATGAGCCGCTCCACAGTGCATCAATCCGTCGAGGAACGTGCCTGCCGTGAGTATCAGTTTGTCGCAGGAGAACTCCACACCCATGCGGGTTTTAACACCCCGCACGCGGGGTTTTGTACGCTCGGCGGCATCAAAGAGTATCTCTGAAGCTGCATCCTGCCAGATATAAAGATTGAGTGTGTTTTCGAGTGTATGCCGCCATTGTTCGGAGAATCGGATCTTGTCGCACTGCGCACGCGGACTCCACATGGCTGCACCTTTCGATCGGTTGAGCATCCTGAATTGGATGGTGGTGAGGTCGGTGATGCGCCCCATTTGCCCCCCTAATGCATCAATCTCTCGTACGATCTGCCCCTTGGCTACACCTCCCACAGCGGGATTGCACGACATATTGGCAAATTTCGTCATGTCCATGCTCAGCAGCAATGTGCGCGAGCCCAGTCGTGCTGCCGCCACAGCAGCCTCACACCCCGCATGACCACCGCCAACAACGATGATATCGTAGTGTAAAATCATCTTTCCCAGAATGTTAAGTATTTATCCTCCTTGCGATGCATTTGTGTGTTTGTGCGCGGAGTCTTGTCGTTCTGCCCACAGAGATGCAGCAAACCATGCACCACCACCCGCCGCATCTCCGTCAAGGGGTGTGCTCCATATGTTTTCGCATTATCGGCAACGGTTTCCACGTCAATAAAAATATCACCGGAGACAATTTTTGTCCCTTTGCGGTCGCTGTAATCGAAGGTGATGACATCGGTGAAATAGTCGTGCCCAAGGAACTGTTTGTTCATCTCCAGCAGACGTCGGGCAGAGCAAAAAATGTAATTCACATCCCCCGCAGTGTAACCCTCCGCTACGGCCACGTCGCGTAACCAACTATTTGTCAGCCGTTTCTGCGGAAGCAAATAGGTGCAATCGTCTGTATAATATCTCATGCTCATACACTTACTTTCTAAAACAATTTTCGGCCTGCATCTGCTCCGAAGGCGAGGGCGAATAGATGCCGAATACCATTTTATATTCGGGCTCCATGGTCATAATGTCAACCGTTGCTCCGACAGAGCCGATCTGCTGATTTCGCGCCACTTTTGCGCCCTTCTGCGTGCAGATCGCCCCCAAATTGGCATAGGAGGTAATGTAACCGCCATGGGCAATGTAAACGTCGTATTTGTTGGTGATGCGGTTGCGCTTGATGTCCACCACCTTGCCATCGTAGATCGAAACAACATCCGCATCTTTAGGGCCAATGATTTCGGCCATATTTTCTTTGTATTTCTTCACCCGACCCGCCACCACAGGGAGACGCAATCCGGCTGTTTTCGTGGAGAATGAATCTCCCTCTTTGTTCCCTTTTGTTAACTTGCGCAGCTCGTTGATCGCAATGTCAAGTTGCTGCTCCTGTTGCATCTTCTGGCGCAATTTGGCCTGCTCACGCTTAGAAAGTTTCTTCACATCGGCACGTGCCGAACGGGCATCCCGCTCCAGTTTTCCCCGCTGCGATGTGAGATCCGTACGCACCTCTTCGAGTGAGGTTTTACGCTGCGAAAGTTGCTCCTGTTTGACAGATACCTCCGCCCGCAACTCCGCAATTTTACGCAATTTATTCTCTCGCATAACTGCCACTCCACGCAAATTGGCTATTTTACGTGCGACATCCGCAAAATCTTTCGATGCGAAAATGTAAGTTAAATAATTGTTGTGCTTGTAATTACGATATGCCTCGCGCGCCATTTCGGCATATTGCGCCTTGTTCCGCTTGAGTTCAGAGCCCAAATCCACAGCAACACCGTTTATGCGGTCAATCTCCTTCGAGAGCAACTGCGCCTGCTTGCGCGTTTCGTTGAGCAGGCGATTGCGTTTTTCGACCTGACGAACCAATCGCCGCAACACCTCCTGTGAGGCGTTTTTCCCTTGCTTGAGTTCTGCAATCTCCTGCTCTTCGGCCGCAATCTGCTTCTCAAGGGCAGCAATGATCTGCTTCTGCGAGGTGATCCGCTGATCCTCCTCCTGCGCAAAAACAGGCAGGGCACACAGCAGCAGCAACACCGTTAGAAGGGGATATAGGTAGGGTTTCATGGCGTAACGACGGGTATTTTATTGGATTTCTGTTGCTCGATGCGACGGTTGATCTGCTCGGCATCGTATCCGTTTTCGAGCGCCTTCCGCCAGTAAATTTCCGCCATAAACTTCTCACCCAAGGCCGAAAGGATGTCTCCGTAGTGCACCTGTAAATCGGGACTCTTCTGAGTGTCAAGCGAAATAGCCTGCATCATCGATTTTTTAGCCTCGGCCATGCGACCAAGCTTAAACAACACCCACGCATAGGTGTCTATATAAGTTGCGTTGCCGCTTTGCAGGGCAATGGCACGGCTCGACATTTCGAGAGCTTGCTCCAACGATCGACCCTCCTCACTCAGAAAATAGGCGTAATTATTGAGTACAAGCGGATTATCTCTGAACAATTTGAGTGATTTATCGTAAGCTTTGTAGCACATTTTCATGGCTTTCGCACGATTGTTTTTTGTTTTAAGCCCCTCCTGCTGCCACGTATCTCCGATATAACCCCAGATCAGCCCCTTCAGGGAGTCCGTCCGTGCATAAGCGAGGGATCGTTTATAGGCCTTGATAGCTTCGCCATTTTGCTTGGCATAACTCTGCGCGTGTCCTTTCGAGATATAAAATTCGGGGCTGTCCGGAAACAGAGCAATGGCCTGATCCACATACATATTCACCGAATCGATCTGCTGACGGAAACTTTCGATGTCGATCACCATCTTGAAGTACTCCTTCACAGGCGGACGTTCGGCCAAGTGAAGTTTGTAGAGCGACAACGCCTGCTCCAACTGCCCTGAGGCAATCAGATGCTGTGCATAGAGTTCGACAACCTGCCGATTATTGGGGTATTTAATGGCCAGCGTGGCAGCCAAATCGTTGATTTGCGGATAGAAATTGCGGTAAAACCGCAGGTCGGATGTGAGGATGCCAAATCGCTTGACCTTGCTGTCGATCGGAACCTCTTCGCTCTCGAAAAGACGTTTAGTAATGGCAAGAAATCCGTGAAAATCCTGCTTCCGGTTGTAATATTCCGCGAGCGTCATCAACGTTCTAATGTCGGTGGAGTCGATGGCCATGGCCAATTGAAATTCAACCCCCGCCAGTGAATCTTTACCTATGGAGGCATACAGGTCGCCCAAGACCACGTGATTTTCAGCCTCATAAGGCACGGCATCAACCATTGCCTTCGCCTCGGCAACAGCCTTGTCATATTGACGTGTGGCAACCAGCAACTGCCGTTTCATCGCACTCAGCGAGGGAATCTTGCCGAAGCGCACCTCAACCGTATCGAGCACCGCAATCGCCGAAAAAGGCTGCTGCGCCTGATCATACAACGCGGCAAGCATGCGGTAATGGTCGGGGTCTTTCGAGCCCTGTCGGCTCAACTTGCGGTAGACCTCAAGTGCTTCGTCATAGCGTTGACCCACAATCAATGCCTGCCCATAGGTTTGCAAATACCACATATTTGTACTGTCCAAGCGGTGCGCCCGGCCACTGCGCTCGATGGCACTCGGTGTGTCGGTGTAGAGATCGCTCATCGCCAACTGGTAGTAAGCCGGGGCAAAAGTTGAGTCGTTGCGAATGGCATCCAGAAAAAACGTGTGCGCCTTCAGCGTGTCGCCCGTGATCTGCGACTGTTTGATCCCCTCGGTGTAGAGGTAGACACTCCGCAGCGAATCGGAATGTTCGGGCATCTGCGTCCCTCCCCTCGCGGCAAAAACCACACAGAAGAGCAATCCAGCAAAAACTATTGCGCAAAGTCGCCTCATGTCACAAAAATTACAATGCCGAATCGAATTGACGAAGGAACCGCACGTCGTTTTCGAAATACAACCGCAGGTCTTTGACTCCATATTTCAGCATCGCAATACGCTCAACACCCATGCCGAATGCGAATCCTGAATATTTATTAGGATCTATTCCGTTGGCCAATAGCACATTGGGGTCGACCATACCGCAACCCATGATTTCGAGCCAGCCGGTACCTTTGCAAACATTGCAGCCCTTGCCGCCACAAAGATTACAAGAGACATCGACCTCGGCCGACGGTTCTGTAAAGGGAAAATAGGAGGGGCGCATGCGGATCGAGGCGTTCTCACCGAAAACCTCCTTCACAAAGTAAAGAATCGACTGTTTCATATCGGCAAACGACACATTCTCATCGATATAGAGCCCTTCGATCTGGTGGAAAATACAGTGTGCACGATAGGAGATCGCCTCGTTGCGGAACACGCGTCCCGGACAGATGACACGAATGGGCGGCTTCTGATGCTCCATCGTGCGCACCTGAATCGACGAGGTGTGGGTGCGAAGCAGAATATCGGGATTCTTTTCGATGAAAAACGTATCCTGCATATCGCGAGCGGGGTGTTCGGGCGGGAAATTGAGGGCCGAGAACACATGCCAGTCATCCTCTATTTCAGGCCCCTCTGCCACGGTGTAGCCCAAACGCGAAAAGACCTCTACGATTTGATTTTTGACAATCGAAATGGGGTGTCGCGAACCCAACTCCTCGGCACTGCCCGGACGCGTCATGTCCTCCACCTGCGGCGCAGCCGTCGTGGCGGAGTTCGTAATCTGCTCCTTGAGGGCATTAATTCGCTCCGTAGCGGCTGTTTTCAGGGTGTTGATCTGCTGCCCGATTTCGCGTTTAAGTTCCGGCGCAACGGTTTTGAACTCCTCTAAAAGGATGTTTAATTCTCCTTTTTTACCGAGGATTTTGATGCGAAAATCCTCTATCTCGCTTGCTGCCTTTGGCTTAAACTCATCCACACGACGCAACAGTTCGTGAATTTTATCGATCATATTTTGCTTGTTTATTATTTTTTATCTACTTTTAGATGCTGTTTAACGGGAAACCCAAAATTCGTTCCTTTACATACAACGCACAAAGTTATAAAAAAATTGAAAAATGTTACGTAAATCTCTCTCTTTTATCTCGATATTGCTACTCTGCACATCGATCTGCTCCGCACAGACCGTGGGTGTGGTGATGAGTGGCGGCGGAGCCAAAGGGCTTTATCACATTGGCATATTACAGGCATTGGAGGAGAATGGCATTCCCATCGACTATGTCGGAGGAACCTCCATGGGCTCGATCATCGCAGCCATGTATGCCGCCGGGTATTCGCCGACCGAAATGCGCGAAATTGTTGCCTCAGGGGTCATTAAAGAGTGGATGTCTGGTCGTATAGATCCCAGACACACAGCTTATTATCGCCAAATAGGACAGCCTCCCGTGTTTGTCAGTTTGCGGCTGAATCTGAAGCACGAATCGGGTAAAAAATTTATGATGCCGACCAATTTGATCTCGTCCACACAGATCGACATGGCGTTAATGGAACTTTTTGCTCCGGCCACGGCCGCCGCAGGAGGAGACTTCAGCCGCCTGATGGTTCCATTTTTGTGTGTCGCGAGTGACCTGAATGGCCACGCCCCCGTTACGCTGCGCAATGGCGATTTAGGCGAGGCTGTCCGATCCTCCATGTCTATTCCACTTGTATTCAAGCCCATGAAGAAAGATTCCATGCTGTTGTATGACGGAGGAATCTACGATAATTTTCCATGGAAACCGCTCTCCAACGAGTTCAAACCCGACTTCATCATCGGCTGCAAATGCACCGCCGGCAACACCCCACCCAATGCCGACAACAACCTGATGAATCAGGCTTTCATGCTGGCGATGCACAACACCGATTACGCCCTGCCCGAAACACAAGGCTTGATGATTGACCGCGCAGTGGGAGTCAATATGCTCGATTTCGACAGTGCCGTAGCCATCATGGACTTGGGTTATAAGGATGCTATGGCGAAGATGCCGGAAATTTTGGAGCGGGTCAAAACGCGCTGCTCAGTAGAGGAATTTGCCGCACGGCGAGATGCTTTTCGCAAAAAATGTCCCCCACTGATCTTCGATGACTACGTGTTCGACGGGCTCTCGCCGGCACAGATGTCGTACATGCGTGACTTTGTGAAAATCGACCATCGACACCACGACGAGCAGCACAAAATGGACTTTGCAGAGTTGAAATCCAACCTCTATTCGGTACTTGCCGACGGCGACTTCTCGATGGATTTTCCCAAAAGCATCTACGACTCGGTGAGCCGACGATACTCAT
>JAVXCD010000067.1:0-1418 GCA_036659655.1 Alistipes sp. | reverse complement strand
TATTCGGTACTTGCCGACGGCGACTTCTCGATGGATTTTCCCAAAAGCATCTACGACTCGGTGAGCCGACGATACTCGTTTGAGGCAAAATTTACCACCAAACCCAATTTCAAAGTAATGGTCGGCGGAAACATCTCCTCCACCGCGTTCAACCAGGCATTCATCGGCATCAACTACCGAACCATCGGTAGCGTGGCGCAATCCTTGGGTGCTTACCTCTATCTGGGACCCATCTACACATGGGGAGCCATCGGCGGACGAACCGACTTCTACATCTGGAAACCTCTTTTCATCGACTACTCCTATAATTTTGCAGTCAAAAATTTCCGCCACGGCTCTTTCGGTAATGTTTCGGGCATAAACAGCACCTTGCAGGTGAAAAATAGCGATAGTTTCTTCTCGCTGGGTGTCGGCATGCCGATTACCCGTCGCAGCCTCTTCTCCATTCGCACAAATGGCGGACACACCAACTACCATTATGACTCCAAGTCGGTATTTGCCAACACCACGGATCATTCGCGCTTCTCTTTCTTCGGCATAAAGGCTGAAATCGAACGCAACACCCTCGACAAAGCCCTCTACCCCCGTAGCGGCTCACACTTGACCCTCTCCGGAATCTACATAGCAGGTCGCGACAAATACCAGCCCAACAACGTGGGGGATTTCGTCTCGCGCACGACCCGAGAATGGCTGGGGGCACGTTTTTCGTGGGATAAATATTTTCCTATCCGCTCCTGCCGTTGGTTCTCCCTGGGATTCAATATCGATGGTGTGGTGACCAATCTGCCCGATTTTACCACCGACATCGCCACCTTGATGACAGCCCCCTCTTTCTCACCGATTCCACACGCGCACATGATCTTCACTCCCGATTTTTATTCACAACGCTTCGTTGCCGGTGGCATCATGCCAACCTTCGACATCCTGCCGAATTTCTTTTTCCGCACCAGTTTTTATGCCATGTATCGCGAGAAACGCGACTTCATTCTGAACGATTCGTTCCACCTCGAACCGGGTGACGATCATCGAATGCACTACATTGTCGAGGCCTCGTTCGTCTACCATACACCAATCGGGCCGGTCAGCCTTGCTCTGACTAAATACGATTTGCGCAGTTGGAAAAACATGTACCTGACTTTCAACTTCGGCTACGCCATGTTTGCCCCCAAGGGGACGTTCTATTAACGAGCAATTTTGCATCCCCACGTCTCCCGCCACTGCCGTTTAGGCTAAAAAACTGTTTTAAATTTATTAATCTCGAGCTTGTCGAGAGGTCGCTTGTTTGTTTTCGATCCTCGAGCTTGTCGAGAGGTCGCGAAGGTACGGTGCTGGTTGCCTTTGCGACCTCTCGACAAGCTCGAGGATCGTACATTGTGTTTCCAAAGTCTTTGCGACCTCTCGACAAGCTCGAGGATCGT
>JAVXCD010000066.1:0-9344 GCA_036659655.1 Alistipes sp. | reverse complement strand
CAGGCTCGAGGATCGGGTAAAATTGAGCGAATACCCTTTGCGACCTCTCGACAGGCTCGAGGATCGGGCATTGTGTTTTCAAAGTCTTTGCGACCTCTCGACAGGCTCGAGGATCGGGAACGTTTCCTGTTTGAGACAAGTGTAAACCTATTCGCCAACAAGAAATCACGCTTGATCCCAATCTTTTTGGAGAAAGACTTTGGCAAAATATGAAATATAAGTACCTTTACAGAGAAATTCAGTCCCCGTGTTGTATCTCTATTATCTGCCGAATACTAATCCAAAAAACAATAAATGAACATGAGAAAACTAATCTATGCCGCAACCTTGCTTGTCTTTGTTGCCTGCGGATCAAAGGTTGATCAGCCTATCAACCTGAATGTCATGACTTTTAATATGCGTTACGACAATCCCCAAGACAGTCTCAACAGTTGGCAATACCGGCGCGACGAAGTGGTCGAGGAGTTGACGGCGCACGACATTGACATCTGTGGTGCGCAGGAGTTGCTCATCCATCAACTGAATGATCTCAAGGAGTCTCTGACGGGTTATGCCTGTGTGGGTGTGGGTCGCCTCGACGGTGTCGAAGCCGGTGAGCACAGTGCGCTATTCTTCAAGAAAGATCGTTTTGAGGTGGTTGAGACGGGTAATTTCTGGCTCAGCGAAACCCCCGAAGTGGCGGGATCAAAGGGCTGGGATGGTGCTTGTGAGCGAATTGCCACGTGGGCAATACTCAAAGAAATTGGCAGCGGACGCGAGTTGTTTTGCATCAATACGCATCTGGATCATGTGGGACAGGTGGCACGCGAGCAGGGCGTAAGTCTGCTGCTCGACCGTACCCGCACCTTGAGTCGGGGGCTTCCGGTGATGATTACAGGCGATTTCAACGCTGATCCCGCCTCAAGTGTAATTACGCATGTGACTCGAAACGGGGAATTTTCCCATGCGAAGGAGCGTGCTGCGGAGGTGCGTGGCACTGCGTGGAGTTTCTCCGATTTTGGCCGTCTGCCTGAAACTGAGCGACAGTTGATCGACTACATTTTTGTCAATGATGCTTTTACGGTGAGCGAATACGAGGTGTTGCCCAATAGGCTCAACAACCAATATGTGTCGGATCACGCCCCTGTAATGGCGAAAATAACCTTCAAATAATTGCACTTAAAACGATGAAAAATAGTTTTTTTTTGCTACTTCCTATGTTGCTGCTCGGTGTGTTCAGCAGCGCGGCGCAAGGTGTCGAGTGGCAAGATCCGACGGTGAACCACCTCAATAGGGCACCCATGCACTCGACTTTTGCCGTCGAGCATACGCTTTCGCTGAATGGCGTTTGGAAATTCAACTGGGTGCGCAATGCCTCCGAACGTCCGACGGATATTTTCCGCACGGATCTCGATGATGCAGGTTGGGGTAAGATGCCTGTGCCGGGAATGTGGGAGTTAAACGGCTATGGCGATCCCGTGTATGTTAATGTCGGCTATGCTTGGCGCGGGAATTTTGCACTCAATCCGCCCCATGTACCTGATGCAGAGAACCATGTAGGCTCCTACCGTCACACTTTTACGCTGCCTGCGGATTGGGTCGGCAAAGACCTGTTTCTGAACATCGGTTCTGCCACCTCCAACGTCTACGTCTGGCTCAACGGCAAATTTGTCGGTTACAGCGAGGATAGCAAGTTGGCGGCTGAATTTGAGGTTACCAAATATTTGAAAGCAGGAGAAAATCTCCTTGCGCTCCAACTGTTCCGCTGGTGCGATGGCACTTACCTCGAAGATCAGGATTTTTGGCGTTTGAGTGGCATTGCCCGCGGGGTGGAACTCACCGCGCGCGACAAGTCGCACTTGCGCGATGTGCAGTGCACACCTATATTAGATGATACCTACACCGATGCCCAGTTGCAGGTGAAATTGCAGATGACCTCCTCGGTAAAGCGTGTTGAAGTTCAGTTGCAGAATGCAGTGGGTGAGGTTGTTGCCAGTCAAACAGCACATCCCGCGAAGGGTGTGGCGGAATGCGTGTTGAAGGTGATAAATCCCCGGAAGTGGACGGCCGAAACGCCGAATCTCTATACGCTTGTGCTGGCTGTCTCCAATGGCACAACCACGACGGAAACTCTCACACAGCAGGTCGGATTTCGCCGTGTGGAGATCAAAAATGCACAACTGCTGATCAATGGACAACCGGTGTTAATCAAGGGTGTGGATCGTCACGAGATGGATCCGCTGGGCGGTTATGTGGTGAGTAGGGAGCGGATGGTTGAGGATATTCGCATCATGAAAGAACTGAACATCAATGCCGTGCGAACCAGTCACTATCCCAATAATCCGTTGTGGTACGATCTCTGCGACCGTTATGGCATCTATGTGCTGGACGAGGCGAATGTCGAGTCGCACGGCATGGGCTATGACGAGCGAACATTGGCTCGTGTGCCGGCTTATAAACAGGCACATCTCGAGCGTAACGAGCGCATGGTACTGCGTGACAAGAATCACCCCTCGGTCATCATCTGGTCACTGGGCAATGAGGCGGGTTTCGGTGAGAACTTCAAGGCCTGCTACCGCTGGATCAAGGACTACGATACCTCTCGCCCGGTGCAGTATGAGCGCGGATCGGATACCGAATACTGTGATATAATGTGCCCGATGTATGTCGATTACGCATGGTGCGAAAAATACGCGACTTCCAATCCGAAAAAACCGCTGATCCAGTGCGAATACGCACATGCCATGGGCAATTCGCTGGGCGGTTTCAAGGAGTACTGGGATTTGGTACGCAAATACCCCGTCTATCAGGGGGGATTCATCTGGGATTTTGTCGATCAGGGACTGGCACGCTACGAGCCCAACGGCAAAGTGTCGTTTCTTTATGGTGGCGATTTCAATAACTACGATGCAACAGACAACTCATTTAACAACAATGGATTGATTGCCCCCGACCGCACGTATCATCCGCACGCATACGAGGTGCAGCGGCAGTACCAGTCGGTGTGGACCACTCCGGTAGATTTGGCAAAAGGACGGGTGGAAATATACAACGAAAATTTCTTTATCGACCTGCATAACTGCGCGTTGGAGTGGGCCTTGCTGGTCGATGGGAATGCCGTGAAATGTGGCCGTGTCGAGACGCTGGAGGTGGCGGCACAACAACGCAAAACAGTTGATTTAGGCTTCTCTGCGGCGGATTACAACACCGCAAAGGGCGAGGTGCTGCTCAATGTGGCGTATGTGCTGCGGAGCAAGGAGCCGCTGCTGGATGCCGGTTTTGCGGTGGCGAAGCAGCAGCTAATGATCCGCGCCTACGACAGTCCGGCAAACTTTGTGATGAGCCCGTCCGAGTGTCCCGTAACGATCTCGAAATGGGAGCGCGGAACGCGTGTGAGCGGGGAGGATTGGCAGGTGATGTTTTCAACTGACGGATTTATAAAATCCTATCAAAAAGGAGGTTGCGACCTGCTGATGGCAGGGAGTGAATTGCGTCCCAATTTCTGGCGTGCCCCCACGGAGAATGATCTGGGTGCCGGTTTGCAGCGTAAATATGCCGCATGGAAAGCGCCGGAAATGAAGTTGAAAGAGCTGACAACGACACAGGAAAACGGACTGGCGGTGGTCACCACCCGCTACGAACTTCCGGCGACGGGAGCTACGCTGGAGATGGTCTACAAGATAAACGGTGTGGGCGAAATTGAAGTTTCGGAGCAGATGACCATCGGACAACCGACCGAGGTGTCCAATCTATTCCGCTACGGGATGACCTTTGCCATGCCGGCTCGTTACGATCGGGTCACCTACTACGGCCGCGGCCCGCATGAGAATTATGCGGATCGAAACTCCTCCGCTGATTTCGGACGCTATGAGCAGCGAGTTGCCGAGCAGTATCATGCTCAGTATGTGCGTCCGCAGGAGTCGGGTACCAAGTGCGATCTGCGTTGGTGGTCGGTGGTCGATTCGTCGGGTGCAGGCTTGACGATTGTTGCCGAAAAACCCTTCTCCGCCTCGGCCTTGCCCTATCCGACAGCCGATCTCGATGTTTCGAACTTTCCGCCGCAACAACATTCGGGCACGCTGATCGAGCACCCTGCCACCTACGTCAATTTTGATCTGGTGCAGATGGGGTTGGGTTGCATCACCAGTTGGGGGCACCTGCCTCGTCCCGAATACCGTGTTCCGGCAGGTAACTATACCTTCCGCTTTATTTTGAAACCTATAAACTAACCAACCATGAAAACTCAAATAGTAAGCATTGTATCGTCTGCGTTGCTGCTCTGTGCCTGCGGCAAGGTCGTGCCGAGTGACGGAACGATCGCCATCATTCCCAAGCCCACCGGCACGGTGACCGGCGAAGGGGTATTCACATTATCGAAATCAACACCGGTCGTGCTGACCTTCGAGGATGCGCAGCTGACCGATGCCACCGAAGCACTGAACCACATCGTGACCCCGATCTTCGGAGTGCCTTTGTCTGTGGAGCATGCTCCGGAAGCGGCATCACATGCCATCAACATCGTGCAGGACACCGTAATGATTGCTGGTGAGTACACACTCTCCATCAGCCCCAAGATGGTGAAGATTTGTGCCGCCTCGGCTCAGGGGGTGTTCTACGCCGTGCAGAGTCTGCGTCAATTGATCCCGCTTGCCGCCTTTACGGAAAAAGAGGTGAGCGGCTTTGAACTGCCTGCGACAGAGATCATCGACAAACCTGCATTGGGTTATCGGGGTATGATGCTTGATGTCTGCCGCCATTTCTTCTCGGTGGAGCAGGTGAAACAGACCATTGACCTGCTGGCAATGCACAAGATGAATATTTTTCATTGGCACCTGACCGACGATCAGGGTTGGCGGATCGAGATCAAAAAATACCCAAAGTTGACCGAAATAGGTTCCATGCGCAAGCAGACCCTTGTCGGGCACTATCCCGCCGACAATGAAACAGCGGTCTACGACAGTGTGCCCTATGGGGGTTTCTACACGCAGGAGCAGATCCGTGAGGTGGTGGCGTATGCCGCACAGCGGTTTATTACGGTGATCCCTGAGATCGAATTTCCGGGACATGCCGTGGCAGCATTGGCCTCCTATCCCGCATTGGGCTGTACGGGCGAGCAGTACGACGTGCGCCAGACATGGGCCATCGACGATCGCGTGTTCTGCATCGGCAAGGAGTCGACTTTCGACTTTATCGAGGGTGTACTTGCCGAAGTAATCGAACTCTTCCCCTCGGAATATATTCATATCGGTGGTGACGAATGTCCCACGGTGATGTGGGAGAAGTGCCCTGCCTGCAAGGCTCGCATGAAAGCCGAAGGGCTGACACGTCCCCGTCAGTTGCAGAATTATGCCACCAACCGCATCGAGAAATTCCTCAATGCGCACGCTCGTCGCCTGATCGGCTGGGACGAGATCTTAGAGGGTGAAATTACGCCTTCGGCAACAATTATGTCGTGGCGCGGCACAAAAGGAGGTGTGGAGGCAGCCAAACGCGGTAATCATGCAATCATGGCTCCGACGGATCACTGCTATTTTGATTATTATCAGAGCCAAGATACCGCGAACGAACCGCTATCTATCGGCGGATACCTTCCCTTGGAAAAGGTCTATGCTTTAGAACCTTACGAGAATCTGACGGCGGAAGAGACGTCCTTTATTTTGGGAGTGCAATGTAACCTGTGGACGGAATACATTGCTACCTACGAGCAGGCACAGTACATGCTCCTGCCTCGACTGAGTGCCTTGGCTGAGGTGGGCTGGAGCCTCGATCGCAAAGAGTATGAGGACTACAAACTGCGGTTGAATCATCTGGTGAAACTGTATGATATCTACGGATATAACTACGGAAAACACGCACTGGAAAACAAATAAGAGCCGATTATCGCGTTTGCAACGAGGTCGCGGTATTATCCAACATAATTTTATAAGTAGCATGCACGAACAACTAACCCCTGATTTTGCCGATTATGAATTGATCGATTCGGGGGATTTCGAAAAACTGGAGCGATTTGGTAAATATGTCACACGCCGCCCCGAACCGCAGGCCATCTGGCACAAAAGCCTTGCGGAACAGGAGTGGCGACGTGTGGCCGATGCTTCGTTTCTGCGTGATGAACGGAGCGATGAGCGGGGTGAATGGACCTTCGGTGCACAGATGCCTTCGCGCTGGACGGTGGACTATGCGTATGGGAAGATGAAACTTCGTATGCGCTTGGGGCTTACGGCGTTCAAACATGTCGGCATCTTCCCTGAGCAGGCTGCAAATTGGAATTTCATCTACGACAATTGTGCCGCTCTGCGTGAGCGGGGTATTGCGCCCAAAGTGCTAAATCTTTTCGCCTATACCGGAGGAGCTACGCTGGCGGCACGCGCCGGAGGAGCCGACACAACGCATGTCGATTCGGTGAAGCAGGTCGTTACGTGGTCGCGCGAAAATATGGAATTGAGCGGCTTGGACGGGGTGCGCTGGGTGGTGGAAGATGCCCTGAAATTCGTGCAGCGGGAAGTGCGCCGCGGGAATCGCTACAACGGAATCATCCTCGATCCGCCGGCTTATGGGCGCGGAGCAAACGGTGAAAAGTGGATTTTGGAGGACAATATTTGCGAGATGCTGGAGTGTTGTGCCCAATTATTGGAGCCGGCAAATGCCTTTCTGGTGCTCAACCTCTACTCCATGGGCTTATCTTCGACCTTGGCGCGGACAGCGGTGCATCAGGCATTCGGCCGACCGAAAAGCGAGCAGTTCGGTGAACTTTGTTTCGAAGATAAAGCGCATAAGCAACTGCCCTTGGGCACATATTATCGGTTTATTCGGTAGCCATCGTGTCGGAAATTGCCCCCATACTCGAAGAGTGGTACGCACAGAACGGAAGAGATCTGCCGTGGCGACAAACCAAAGATCCGTATCGCATCTGGCTGTCGGAGATCATCTTGCAGCAAACGCGGGTTGTGCAGGGACGGGATTATTACCTCCGTTTCTTGGCGCGTTTCCCCGATGTGGCAACGCTGGCGAGGGCTTCCGAAGATGAGGTGCTGAAACTGTGGCAGGGCTTGGGCTATTACAGTCGTGCACGCAACCTCCATGCGGCGGCGCAAGAGATACAGACACGTTTTGGCGGGCTGTTTCCACGTGCTTATGCCGATGTGCGTTCGCTGAAAGGGGTGGGGGACTACACGGCTGCTGCGGTCTGTTCCTTTGCGTTCGATGCGCCCTTCGCTGTACTCGACGGCAATGTTTTCCGGGTGCTGTCGCGCCTGTTCGATGTAGATATTCCGATAGATACGGGTGGCGGACGACGGGACTTTGCCGCGTTGGCGCAGTCGTTGCTCGACACCCATGCTTCGTCACTTTACAATCAGGCTATCATGGATTTTGGGGCAATACACTGCCTGCCGGCTCAACCACTGTGTGCCACCTGTCCATTTGCCGACCGGTGCTTGGCTCTGGCGGCGGATACGGTGACCCTGCGTCCCGTGAAAAATGGGAAAACGGCGGTGCACGATCGTTGGTTCAACTACCTGCACCTTGTGTGTGGACAGGAAACGCTGTTGCATCGTCGCACAAGCGGGGATATTTGGCAGGGACTCTACGAATTTCCGCTGATCGAGAGTGATCGTGCGTTGTCGTTTGAGGAGTTGGAGCAGACCGCAGAGTTTCGCACCTTGTCGGCCGGCACGGATCTTCACCTAACCCATACTGCGGTGCGACCCAAGCACCAACTTTCGCATCAGACTATCCATGCCACGTTCTATCGGATAGAGATCAAGGCGTGGCCCCCTATGGCCGCGGAGTACCTGCGAACGGACGGCACAACACTCGGCGATTATGCCGTGTCGCGCCTGACGGAGCGTTATCTCGACGCAGTGAAATAAGTGAAAGCCGGTCGACAAAAACACCTCTCAAATAACTTCGGTAACAAATTCAAACAGTTTCTTAATTACGGTTACGACAAAATAATTGTGGATTAAGGTTTGAGATTGTGAATTTATTCCTATCTTTGCGGTCTCTAAACCCGAATTGGGTTAGCGTTTTTTTATTAATTATTAAAAATTTTATAGCAAATGGCTGTTAAAATTCGTCTGGCACGTCACGGAAAGAAAGGTTTTGCTTTCTATCATATCGTTGCCGCAGATAGCAGAGCGCCACGTGATGGTAAATTTATCGAAAAATTGGGAACTTATAATCCCAACACGAATCCTGCTACAATCGACTTGAACTTCGAGCAAGCTCTCAGTTGGTTACAAAAAGGCGCACAACCCACCGACACCTGTCGTGCGATTCTGTCGTACAAAGGCGTGATGTACAAGAAACACCTCTTAGGCGGTGTTACTAAAGGTGCATTCACGGAGTCCGATGCGGAGGCTAAATTCAACAAATGGCTTGACGAAAAGGCAAGTCAGGTGGAGGCTAAAACAGGCAAACTCGTATCCGATGTGAAATCGGCTGAGAAAGCACGTTTGGCTGCCGAAGCAAAGATCAAAGAAGATCGTCAGAAGGCTATCGACGAGAAGAAAGCCGCTGCTGTGGCTGCCGTGAAGGCTGCTGAAGCAGAAGCTGCTGCCGAGGCTGCACCTGAAACTCCCGCAGAAGTACCCGCTGAGGCACCTGCACAGGAGTAATACACTGACACCTATGTTGTTGTCGGTCGCACGAGTGAGTAAACTCTTCGGAGTTGAAGGCGGGGTTATGGTTAGCCTCTACACAACGTTCCCCGATAACTTCTCTACGGAGGAACCGCTATTTGCGAAGATTGATTCGCTGGCAGTTCCTCTTTTTTGTGATAAATTCGATCGTCGGGGCACCTCGAGTGCCGTAGTCACCTTCGCCGACATCGATTCGGAGCGTCGCATTACCGAATTTGTGGGCAAAGAACTCTTTTTGGAGCAGGACGAAGAGGCGGACGAAGAGTTTTACATGGAAGACCTCATCGGATTTAAGGTTTCGGCACAGGGGTTGGAGGGCGAAATCTCGGATTACTTCGATAGCGAGGCAAACCCGCTGTTCGAAATTACCACACAGGGGCGCACGTTGCTTGTCCCGGCCGCTGAAGAGTTTTTCGCACACATCGACTTCCAGAAATGTACGGTGAAACTTGTTCTTCCGGAAGGATTGATCGATCTGTAGCGATTTTTCCCTACTACAACTGTTTTCTCGAATCGAGATAAAATCCCGGTGGGAAGGGATGGGTAAAAAGTGGATCAAGCAGATTTCTTGCTGGTGAATCGATTCACTCTTCGGTTTACTCTTCTCTCAAACTGGAAACGCTCACGATCCTCGAGCTTGTCGAGAGGTCGCAAAGACTTTGGAAACACAATGTACGATCCTCGAGCCTGTCGAGAGGTCGCAAAGGCAACGTGCTGATTGTC
>JAVXCD010000065.1:0-9367 GCA_036659655.1 Alistipes sp. | reverse complement strand
CAGGCTCGAGGATCGTGAACTGTGTACTTTGCGACCTCTCGACAGGCTCGAGGATCGTGTAGGTATTTTTATCAATAGGAAATACCGTTTGACCCCCTGTTTTGATCCGAGTGTTACACCAAAAACGAGGAGAGACGATTGCTCGTCTCCCCTCCCCATCAAAATTAACCCCTAAAATCACCCCTTCCGAAGAATCTCTGAGAGATAGTGATGAAGGTAGAACAGATCTACATCATCTTTTACAACCTCTCGCATAACAAGATCTTCATCATCGGAGATAGCGTTCGAATCATCATTTTTGTCAATGTCTTCCATAGGCTATGTAAATTATTGCTTTGTTGTAAGGTAAACGAAGAGCCATTGGAATTTATTGCATGTATTTTTAACTTAATATCAAATTTTTCTCTTTGATCATCCGTCGCAAGTTGATCAGCGCGTAGCGCATCCGTCCCAGAGCCGTGTTGATGCTTACATCGGTCTGCTCGGCAATGTCTTTGAAACTCAATCCCGCAAAATAGCGCATCATCACCACCTCCCGTTGCTCACAGGGAAGCAGTTCGACAAGGGCACGCACATCACATTCGATCTGCGCGCTGATGATCTGATCCTCCACGTTGCGTTCGGTGAGCTGCAATGTGCCCAGTACATCGTAACCGGCATCCGCCTCGTTGACCTGTCGACTTTGCTTCTTGGCGCGAAAATGGTCGATCACCTGATTGTGGGCAATACGAAGTATCCACGAGACAAACTTGCCGTTGTCCGTGTAGCGGCCGCTGTCGATCACGCGTACCGCTCTGATAAATGTCTCTTGAAATATGTCATCGGACACATCCCGATCCTTCACCATCATGTTGATGTAGTTGCGGACACGAAGACTGTGACGCTCGATGAGTTTGGAAATTGCACTGTGGTCACCCGAAAGGTAGTGATTAAGCAATACTTGGTCACTTAATACTTGTACGTTCATACTCTTTTCTCCTTATTAAATCGTTATAAAGAGTAGAATTCTTGCGATAGGCAATCTTTTTTAGTGGTAAATTTTAAATGTCAGGCGACGGAAAATCATAGGATTTCTCACCTTTTACGAACGCAAGATAACTACTTTTTGTTAAATCTCCAAATTTTCCTCCCTTCCCAGCCATTTTTTTCGTCCGGCCGTGCTGCAATTATCAAAAACAAGGTCCGTGCCACAAACAATAACCGGGTCATCTATTGCTTGTTGGATGCCAAGAAAAGGTTTGAGACCAAATCGGATGAGTCGCTGATTTTTTTGACTTAAAACAGTTTCTAACTGTTGTGTTTGTAACGCGAGGGAGAGGAGCCGGTGTGCTGTTTGAAGTATTTTCCGAAGAACGATTGGGTGGAGAAATTGAGTTGATAGGCGATCTCCTGAATGCTTTTGCCCGAATATTTCAGCAACGTTTTAGCCTCCAAAATCACCGACTCGTCGATCCACTTGGCAGCTGTCTGTCCGCTCACCTCCTTCACCACCGAGGAGAGGTATTTGGGACTGATGTTGAGTTGTTGTGCATAGAAGCCGACATTGCGAGCGTGGCTGTTGTGCTGCTGAAGCAACTGCACGAACTCCTCGAACAGAATCTCACAACGACCCTGCCTTTGTTCGCGATGTTGCTCGCGTAGGGTGATCTCCGTGATGAAATAGAACATGGTGGTGAAAAGGGTTCGGATGATCTGGTGACGATAACGCTCTTTGTTGCTCTGAAGCATCGTTTTTATCAACTGGAAAAGTTGGCGTATTTCGTTCACATCGTCGGGTGTGACCTCTAACACGGGGGCTTTGCCGAATCGCATATATATAGGTAGCGACGTGGAGATGTCAATTTGAATGTCGTTGACAAACGATTTGGAGAAGGCAAGGAGGTAGGCCGTGGCATCCGCCGAGCAATGCACCGTTTTGATGATGCAGTCGGGATTGAAGAAGACTAACATGTTGGGACGGATGTTGTAGGTCTCCATGTCGATGGAGACGGTGGCCTCGCCGGCCATCATGATGACGGCCGAAAAACCATCTATTGCAGCAGGGTAGTTGCTCGTGGTGTTACTCTGTGCATCCAGTGAGGTGATAACCAAGTCGTCCGAGAGATAAAATACGTCGTGCAGTTGGGTCTTGATGTGCGAAATCGAGACCTTGCGCAGATTTGCATCCTCCGCAATCACCTCTTTGCGCGCTTTTGCGCCTTTCTTAACTTCAACCATAACCGTACAATTTAGACAACTATTTTTTATCGGGACACAGCACCTGAAGGTATCCCGCAAGGCATTCGATGTGCAGCGGGAAATCGGAACCTTTCTGTCCATCCACATCCGTCGGCTCGTGGAGAGTCGAGGTAATATCTATTGTTTTTGCCTGTATGTGCTTCACAATCTTTGGTTTACCTCCCATTATGTAGCGTCCCATCGCGAAAGTGGAGGCGAAGAAATTTCGTTTTTCGAGCATTAGACAGTCGAAGAGACCATCCTTGATGCTCGATCGGCGGGTCAAGCGAAATCCACCGGCCGTTTCTCCGTTGAACACCAACACCATCAGTGAGTTGAAGTCGAACGCCTCGCCGTCGGCAACCACCTGAAGCGGCACCGCGTGCATGCCCGCAAACTCCTTGACCCCCTCGATGATGTAGGCGAGTTTGCCGATCCGGTGCTTGCGCGCATCGGGCGTACGTTGTGAGGTGGTGGTAAAAATCCCGAAACTGAAAATATTGACAAAATAAAGCCCATTTACACATCCGCAATCAATGCGTTCGACGACCCCCGTAGCCAGTTGGCAAGCAGCCTGCAACGGATCTTTCGACATCCCGATGGCTCCGGCAAAGTCGTTCGCTGTACCTGCGGGGATCACGCCAAGGGGTATATTCACTCCCTTCTGATTCATGCAGTTAACCACATAGTTCACCGTGCCGTCACCGCCGGCAACCACCATCAGATCGAGGTGCTCGTTGCCCTCGAAGGGATTGGCTGAGAAGTCAATCAGACGCGGTGTAATCTCGTACCCGTGTTGGCGAAACACCGTGCAGATCCGTTCGGCATTTCGCTTGATAACCCCCTTACCTGCTTGGGTATTATATAAAAATACAGCTTGTTTCATTCTTTATGATCCATTATCAACGCCTTCATGGCCGGCGAAACATACTCTTCGTAAGAGTCTCCCGCGCCCGAAAGAATAAAGTACACTTTCACCTCCGGCATCTGCTCCGCCTTGGCCAGTGCATCATCCGCGCCCATCGCCAGAAACATGGTGCCCATGGCATCGGCCAACGCACAGTTGTCAGCCACAACAGTCACCGAAAGCAGACGCGAAACAGCACTGTGACCCGTGCGCGGATCGATCGTGTGGGCAATTTTATTTCCATTCTCGTCTATGTAAAATCTTCGGTAGTTGCCCGATGTGGCCAGTCCGCCCTCCTGTAACCGGATCCGCTTTTGAACATATTCGCCGTTGGTTTGATTGCCGTCGAAGGGAGTTTCGACTCCGATGCGCCACGCGTTACCCTCTTTGTTGACACCCCGGCAGCGGATCTCGCCACCGATATCTACAATGTAATTTATCGCTCCGAAACGCTCGACTAATTGAGCCAGCAAATCCACTGTGTAACCCTTGGCGATGGAGTTGAAATCCAACTGCACCCGCGGATCGGTCTTCACCAGACGCCCCCCGACAATGTGAACTTTCTCGTTGCCGACAAACTGCAAAATCGAATCGATGTTGGGGTGTTGCACCCGCTCCTTGCCGGCGAAGCCCCACGCCTCGACCAACGGCCTCACGGTGACATCGTAACGTCCGTCACTGATGGCATTTACCTCGGTCGCCAACCGGAAATTATAGGCAATATGCTCATCTATGCTGTCCGTTTCGTTGCGATTGAGCCGATTGAGTAGGGAGCCCTGCTCGAAAACAGACATCGAAGCTTTCGCCTCCTTGTCCAATTTCATCACCTCGGCATATAAATCCTGCGCTGAAATTCCCTTCACGTCGGCGCTCACATGCAAGGTCGTCCCCAGCATCATGCCGTCGACAACAACATAAGTTTCAGGCTTGGAGCAAGCCGTCAATGCGCCCAAACACAGCGTAAAGAGAAGTGTTTTTATCATCTTATTCATCATAACCCTCACCACTTTAGTCGCAAATTTAGTATTTTCCGAACAAATACCAATAAAATCCCGCTAAAAAGGTAAATAATTATGAATTATGAATCAGTAATTGTGAATTAATTCATACCTTTGCCGAACGCTCTGGCGTTATCCACAAGTAAGGGGGATGCGTCGTAGAGTGGAACTAAATAAACTTTTATAAAATGGCTTATTTAACAGTTGAAAAAAAGCTGGAACTTTTCGGTACGTACGGCAAGTCAAACACGGATACCGGCTCTCCCGAGAGTCAGATCGCACTGTTCTCTTTCCGTATTAACCACCTTACGGAACACCTCAAGGCTAACAAACACGACTTCGGTACACAGCGTTCGCTTTTGCGTTTGGTCGGTAAGCGTCGCCAGTTATTGGAGTATCTGAAAGAGATTGACATTGAGCGTTATCGTGCTATTCTGAAAACGCTAAATCTCCGCAAGTAATCCGCGAGGCAGAAATGAAGGCAATTTCCATGGGAGTTGCCTTCATTTTCATAAAGAAAATTATTTGAACACACATATTGGTAAATATTTTTATGGAAGAAAAGAAGTTGTACAATGCAGTCTGTAAGACCCTAACCCTCGCCGATGGCCGAGAGATTACGATCGAAACAGGCAAACTGGCCAAACAGGCCGACGGCGCAGTGGTCGTCAGACAGGGAGACACCATGCTCCTTGCTACGGTGGTTGCCGCCAAGGACGCAAAACCGGAGACGGATTTCATGCCGCTGTCCGTAGAATACAAAGAGAAGTATGCCGCTTGCGGACGTTACCCCGGAGGTTTCATGAAACGCGAGGGCAGAGCGAATGACAGCGAGATTCTTGTGTCGCGCCTGATCGACCGCGCGCTGCGTCCGCTGTTCCCCGCAGATTATCACGCCGAGGTGTTTGTCTCGGTGACGCTGATCTCGGCTGACAAAGACATTCAGCCCGACGCTCTGGCCGGCTTGGCTGCTTCGGCAGCACTCGCTGTGTCGACCATTCCGTTTGGCGGCCCGATTTCGGAGGTGCGTGTAGCACGTCTGGACGGTCAATATATCATCAACCCGACCTTCTCGCAGATGGCCAATGTAGACCTCGACATCATGGTCGGCGGTACCATTGACAACATTCTGATGGTGGAAGGTGAGATGAAAGAGGTATCGGAGGAGGTTATGCTCGGTGCCATCAAATTCGCACACGACGAAATCAAGAAACATTGTGCTGTTCAGATCGAACTTTCGAAAGAGTTGGGTAAGGACGTGAAGATCACCTACTGCCACGAGACAAACGACGAAGAGCTGCGCAAAACGGTCATCAGTGAGTTGTACGACAAGGCTTACGCCATCGCTACAAGCGGCACGATGAAGCATGAACGCGAAGATATGTTCGTTGCGTTGGAGGCTGAATTTCTGGCTCGCTACTCGGACGAGGAGTTGAAGGAGAAAGCACCGCTGATTCACAAATATTTCCACGACGAGGTGTTGAAGAAGGCCATGCGCAACATGGTTCTCAATGAAGGAGTACGTCTGGATGGTCGTCGCACAGACGAGATCCGCCCGATCTGGTGCGAGGTGGGCTATCTGCCTGCCGCACACGGCTCGGCAATCTTCACTCGCGGTGAGACGCAGTCGCTGACCAGTGTCACGTTGGGTACTAAACTCGATGAAAAACAGAAAGATGAAGTGTTGGTACAGGGCTCTGAGCAGTTTGTGCTTCACTATAACTTCCCGCCCTTCTCCACCGGCGAGGCAAAAGCCGCACGCGGCTTGAGCCGTCGTGAGATCGGTCACGGTCACTTGGCTTGGCGCGCGCTGAAGTCAATGATCCCCACAGGCGAGGAGAATCCCTATGCTGTACGGGTGGTTTCAGACATCCTTGAGTCAAACGGCTCCTCGTCTATGGCTACTGTCTGCGCAGGTACGTTGGCGTTGATGGATGCCGGTGTGAAACTTCGGAAACCGGTTTCGGGTATCGCTATGGGTCTGATTTCCGACGCAACAACGGGTAAATGGGCCGTGCTGTCCGACATCTTAGGTGATGAAGATCATCTGGGTGATATGGACTTCAAGGTGACAGGAACCAAAGACGGTATCACGGCCACTCAGATGGACATCAAGGTGGACGGACTCTCCTACGAGGTGCTGGCCGCCGCTCTGGAGCAAGCTCGCGTGGGTCGTATGCACATCTTGGGTAAGATCACCGAGTGCATTGCCGAACCTCGCGAAGACTACAAGCCTTTCGTGCCCCGCATTATTCAGATCATCATTCCTCAGGATATGATCGGTGCGGTAATCGGCCCCGGAGGCAAGGTTATTCAGGACATTCAGAAGACTACGGGTACGACCATCACCATCACGGAAGTGGATCAGAAAGGTGTTGTCGATATCTTCGGATCGAACAAGGAGATCCTCGACGCGGCATTAGCCCGCATTAAGGCCATCGTTGCGATCCCCGAAGTGGGTGAAGTTTACAACGGCAAGATCCGTTCAATTGTAGCATTCGGTGCTTTTGTCGAGATCATGCCGGGCAAGGATGCCCTGCTTCACATCTCGGAGATCGACTACAAACGGTTCGAGACTATGGATGAAACCGGACTCAAAGAGGGTGACTCGATTGAGGTGAAACTCATCGGTGTGGATCCTAAGACCAATAAACTCAAATTGTCGCGCAAAGCCCTGCTGGAGAAACCTGAAGGCTGGGTAGAGCGTGAGCGTAAACCTCGCGAAGAGAGAGGCGACCGTCATGATCATTCAGACCGCGGCGAACGTCGTGACCGTGGAGATCGTGGGGACCGTCACGAACGCCGCGAATACCGTTCAGACGACAAAAAGGAGTAAATAGACCTCGAATATACTTGTCCTTCATGCGGTAAGGTGATAAAAAACCGCAGAGGATATTGCATATTTTCGAAGTATTTATTATATTTGCGCCATATATACTATATGTTGAGCCCAAAAACTGAGACATAGAGCAAATTTAAATAAAAACAAAATTAAACATTAAACCCTTTATTTGATTATGAAAAATCTAATGAAATTGAGCATGGTGCTTGTAGTTGCCGCTTTGGCATTCTCAAGTTGCAATTGCTTCAAAAAAATGGCGAAAAATCAGGACGATGTCAAGTTGACTTGCACGCCCGAAATTTTGGTTCTTAACAATGGTACTGTTTCGGCAGACATCAATGTTACTTTCCCTGTGAAATATTTTAACAAGAAGGCTGTGTTGAAAGTTACTCCCGTTATTATTTTCGAGGGTGGCGAGGTAGCCGGTGCAACGAAATTCCTGCAAGGTTCGAAAGTGAAGAATAACTACACCGTTGTCGACCAGAAAAATGGTGGTGTTTACACACAACACATCGACTTCAAGTACGATCCCCGCATGGACAAATGTGCACTTCAACTGCGTGTTGAGATCAAATGCCCCAAAGGTGCTTGCAAAGAGTTTACACTCGTAAACTTGAATACAGGTGCTATGCCTACCAAGGCTCAGGCTGCGATTCTCGCCGGCACAGACGAGGCTGCAAAAACAGCTATTGCCAAGGAATTTGGTCTGACGATCGCTTACGGTCTGAATACACTTCAGAAAGATCTGAAGTACAGCGACTTGATGGCTCCCATGGCTAACAACTACAAACGTGTGACTACTGTTGTGAACAAGGCCGACATCCTGTATGCCATCAACTCTTCGGTTGTAAGCAAGAAAGTTGAGAAAGAAGAGGCTCTCAAGGCATTCCAAGCAAATGTAGACGAGACCAAGAAGAACGATCGCGCTACACAGAACATCGCAATCAAAGGTTACGCTTCGCCCGATGGCCCGGAGACTTTCAACGACAAACTCTCGAAGGCTCGTAGCGAATCCGGTAAGAAGACTATTTCGCAACTGCTGAAAGACTCCGGTCTGGATGTTGATGCTGCCGCTTACGGTGAGGACTGGGACGGCTTCAAAGAGATGGTTGAGAAGTCGGATATTCAAGACAAAAACTTGATTCTTCAGGTGCTGAGTCTCTACTCTACTTCGACTCAACGCGAGAGTGAGATCAAGAACATGTCTACTGTATTCAACGAGTTGAAGAGTGATGTTCTTCCCAAACTCCGTCGTTCGCAGGTTGTCAACACAACCGACATCCAAGGCAAAACTGACGAGGAATTGGTACAGGCTATCATGAAAGGCGAGAAATTGACTGCTGATCAGTATCTTTATGTTGCTGAGACACAGGCTGAGACTCCTTCGGAGAAAGTTACCATCTTGCAGGTTGCTGCCAAAGAGTACGGCAACGATGCTCGTATCCAAAATAACTTAGGTATCGCACAGGCTAAGGCCGGTGATGCTAAAGCTTCGTTGGCTTCGTTTGAGAAAGCAGCCCAATTGGGTGACTCGTCAAAAGAGCTGAATAAGAACTTGGTTCTGGCTAACTTGATGAACGGCAACACCGCTGAGGCACAGAAATATGCACAGGGTGCTGACACACAGAGCAAAGCTGCCCTTGCTGCTGCTAAGGGTGACTACAAAGATGCTGTTAAGGGTCTGGATGGTTACAACGCTGCCATCGCTTCGACGATGAACAACGATCTTGCTGCTGCTAAGAAAGCAATTGCAAAGGACAACTCTGCAAACGCAGACTACCTCCGTTCGGTGATCGCTTCGAAAGAGGGTGACTTAAAGACCGCAGAGGCTCAGTTGAAGAGTGCCATTGCAAAAGACAGTTCACTTGCTAAGAAAGCTGCGAACGATATCAATCTGAAAAACGTAGCAAAATAGGCATTCGTCTCTGCGCAGTTGAACAGAAACGGACACACAACCGATAAGGCGAAAGTGGATGTTGACGTGAAAAGTGCAATTGACAGATTGAAAATACCTAATTTTATTGTCTTGTCCTGAAAAACCGTTACAGGTTTGATGATACAAAATAATTAAAATTGTTTAATTGGAGCAGACTGAAGTCTGCTCCAATTTTCGTTTATACGTTTTTATCGTTATCTCTCGTTGTCGGTGCATCTGATTCGGCGTCAGCATACCACACGATAGGTATGGACGTAAATTATGGATCAAGATGAAATTCCGGTGGGAAGAATAAATTAGACCAGAGATCGTGTAGGGGGTTTGCTCAAATAGGAAACGTTCACGATCCTCGAGCCTGTCGAGAGGTCGCAAAGGCTTTTGAAAATACACACACGATCCTCGAGCTTGTCGAGAGGTCGCAAAGTACACAGTGAGTGTTGCTGAATGAAAAGTCTCGTTGCTCGAGC
>JAVXCD010000064.1:0-9436 GCA_036659655.1 Alistipes sp. | reverse complement strand
GATCGTGCATTGTGTTTCCAGTTTACTTTGCGACCTCTCGACAGGCTCGAGGATCGTGTTTTTCTTCATCTTCAGGCTCACTAAAATTTTTGCTTAATCGGAGTTTCCACCGAGTTTTGCGCTTGATCCGAAAATTGGGAAAGATCTATATTTCTCCGCCTGAATTCGGCAAAGATCCGATTTAGAGGCAGCCGAAAGCTTTGTCCTCCAGTTTTTTGCGATAGGAAATATCGGCAAAGGTGTGGAAATCATACTGAGGTATATGTCCCGGTATAGCACGCAGATTCAGTTGGTTGAGCAGTTGCTCCACACGACGGGCAACAGCCGGTGCCGGGTCAATAAGGGTGACTGTGCGTCCTGCCGTCACCCGCTCCATCACAGGCAAGAGAAACGGGTAGTGGGTGCATCCCAAGACGATCTGATCGGCTCCGCGGCGTAGCATCTCGGCCATCACATGCCTCACGCAGGCCTCGGCTTCAGGTGTGGCTTCTCGATTCTGCTCCACGAGTTCGACGAATCCCTCTCCGGCAGCAGCGATGATCTCCACTCCGCATCCATACTTTGCAACGGTCTGTTTGAATAGATTACCCTCCAGACTGCGAGCCGTAGCAAGTACACCTACCACACCGCTTTGGGTGTGGAGGCAAGCAGGCTTCACAGCGGGCTCCATGCCGACGATGGGTATGTTTTTATATTTATTACGTAGAAATTGAATCGCGGCTGCGGTGGCGGTATTGCAGGCAACCACAACCATCTTACACCCCTTGCCAACCAGCGTGCCGACCGCATCGTCAGCCAACTGCTCGATCTCAGCGCGGGGGCGTGAACCATAGGGACAATTCTTGCCGTCACCCAAATAGATGAGCGACTCTTCGGGCAGTATGCGTCTCAACTCCCGCCAGACGGTGAGTCCGCCCAGCCCTGAGTCGTAGACACCTATGGGGTTGTTGTTATTCACTTGTTCCTAATTTTTCCAGTATCCATTCGAGTAGCATCTCGTCCGACTGTGATTTGCAGTTGGCAATTATTTGCGCTCGGTTGTAAAATACCTCCCGCTCCGCCATGTCACGGGTCATGAACTCAAGCAGTTCGTCGCCCTCCAAATTCCGTAATTTTGGCCGTCGGTGTCGCCCGTAGGGGGTTAGTCTCTTGGCAATCTGCTCGGCGGTGCGCTTGAGGTAGATCGTGCGTCCCGCTTGGTTCATTAGGGTCATATTGTCTTGCCACGTAGGCAAACCGCCACCGGTGGAGATCACCTTGTCAGTTCCTGTGGCGAGGATCTGTTGGAGCATTGCCCGTTCTGTTTTGCGAAAATGGAGCTCACCCTCGTATTGAAAAATATCTGTCATGACAGCCCCTTCCGCCTCTTCCACCATTCGATCCGTGTCCAGAAATTGCATACCCAAACGTTTGGCCAGTTTCCGACCAAAAGAGGTTTTACCACACCCCATATATCCAATTAAAAAGAGCGGTTTCATCTTGTTTTCTTCATAGTTGCCGTTTGATCGGTTCCCTGTTTATTAAAAACTGTTTGAATTTGTTACCGAAGTTATTTGAAAGCTATTTTTGTTCCTATTTTTGTCCTGTAAATTCGATTTTAGCGAGCTAAATGAGGATTTATAGGGCGAAAACTGGGGCGAAAAAAGCCAAAAAGAACGAGATTAATAAATTTAAAACGACTTCTTAGAATAGGTTGAGCTGTTCGGGATCTATCACCCGATCCGAGTCACCCGTAGGTCGCTCGATGGTCAGTTCCACCTCCTCGGGTGCAGGTGTTTGCAGCTTGTCCGCAGAGTCCCCCGAGGCATCCTCCATGATACTTATATCCATGGTCTGCTCCTGCTCGGAGTCGATGTCCGTTGTATCGGTCTCTGCCTCCTCCGGCTCTTCGGGCTCGATGAAATGTAGTTGATCCACCTCGAAAGTTGTCAGGCGTTTACCCTTAGCCCGGTGGCTTTTCAACCCGATAAATTCATCTACCTCAATCTCGTCTGCCGGACGTGAAGCGTATGCGCCCGTGTAGGTGATTTGCAACTTGGCTCCCGCCTTGTCAGTCATGCAAAGAAAGTCGGACTGCCCCTCTTCGTCGAGGAAGAACTGCATCTTGTCACTCATCTCCGCTGTGAAACGCTTCATGTAGCAGTATTTCTGCTCACGGTCGTAGTAACACAGGCTGTACACCTTGTCCGACTTGTATTTTTCCACACGCAGGGTGTCGTCGGGGAAGTGCTGGGTCAGGTCGTAATTGGTGATGTAATATTGATTTTTCGAGGTCCAGACAATCAACTTGTCGTCGCCTTGGAAGAGCCCTAACAGCACTCCGCGCCCGTCGGCATTGAGTCGATGAACGTCGTCGTCGTACCAGACGTTTTGCCCGCCGAGGGTTGAGGTGCCTTTCTCCTTCATCACGATTTTGTGGATGCCGTAACGGGAGAATAGATTGCCTTGACTCTGGCGACCTTTGATGGCGATGGTCGAGAAGTCGAGATCGACGATCACCTTTTTCAAACGAGGACGGGGCTTAAAGTAAATCTTTAACACCTCAGCCTCACCATTTGGATTAACAGACAGATAGAGTATTTCACTTCTGGGGGTTCCTTTGGTCAAATCGTACTCCTTGTCGCGTGTAATGCCCTTGATAGCGCACCGCTTCATCATGATTGCCCCGTTCTTTCCGTCGCGGTAGAGCGCGTTGTAAATGGTGCGTTCGTCGTTGCGTTTGAAGACCCCAATGTAGTAAATTCCCTTATCGAAAAAGGCCTTGTCGCTCACTTTGGTGATCACATAGCGCCCCTCCTTGGTCATCACAATCACATCGTCGATGTCCGAACATTCGCAGACAAATTCCGCCTCCTTCATCGACTTGCCAATGCCGAAAAAGCCCTCGGCACGATCTACATATAGTTTGGCGTTAGTCACAGCCACCGTAGTGGCTTCGATGGAGTCGAACGCCCGCAGTTCGGTTTTTCGGGTTCGGTTTTTGCCGTATTTCTCGCGAATACGCTCGTAGTAAGCCACCGCGTAATCGGTCAGGTGAGCCAGATCGTAGAGTGTTTGTTTGATGTCGGCTTCGATCTGCTTGATCTCATTATCGGCCTTGTCTCCGTCATAACGGGAGATTCGGATGAACTTCAATTCGGTAAGTCGTTGCACATCGGGCAACGAAACCGCACGGCGCAGAGTAGACTTAAATGGATCAAGTCCCTTATCTACAGCGGCGTATGCTTCTTCGCGGGTTTTGCAACCCTCGATGAGCTGGTATAATTTATTCTCGATAAAAATACGTTCGAGCGAGGCCGCGTGCCACGATTCATTCAATTCGTCAAGGCAGATCTCCAATTCGCGGCGAAGCAGGTATTTCGTATGTTCGGCCGAGCGACGCAGGATCTCGCTCACCCCCAAGAAATGAGGTTTTTGCTCCCAGATGACACAGGAGTTGGGGGCTATCGACACCTCGCAGTCGGTGAAGGCGTAGAGTGCATCGATGGTCTTGTCGCTCGACTCGTCGGCAGCGACCTGTATGATGATTTCGACCTTTTCGGCAGTGTTGTCGTCTACTTTTTTGATCTTGATCTTGCCCTTCTCATTTGCCTTGATGATCGAGTCCTTGATCGATTCGGTGGTCGTGGTGTAGGGGATCTCGGTGATGGCCAGCGTACGTTTGTCGATCTTCGAAATTTTAGCACGGACCTTCACTGTTCCGCCACGCAAACCGTCGTTGTAACGACTCACATCGGCCATGCCACCCGTCGGGAAGTCTGGATAGAGTTGGAAGGATTCGCCACGCAGATAGGCGATACAGGCAAAAATCAGTTCATTGAAGTTGTGAGGCAGGATCTTCGAAGCCAAGCCCACAGCAATACCGTCTGAGCCTTGAGCCAGTAGCAACGGAAATTTTAGCGGCAGGGTCACCGGCTCGTCGTTGCGCCCGTCATAGGAGCGCATCCATTCGGTGGTTTTCTTATTGAAGACCACATCGACGGCAAATTTCGACAATCGCGCCTCGATATAACGTCCCGCAGCGGCATCGTCGCCCGTGAGGATGTTACCCCAGTTACCCTGACAGTCGATCAGCAGGTCTTTCTGCCCAAGCTGCACCAGTGCATCTGTGATGGAAGTATCGCCGTGTGGGTGAAACTGCATGGTCTGTCCCACGATGTTGGCTACTTTGTTGTAACGTCCATCGTCTATGTTTTTCATGGCATGGAGAATACGCCGCTGCACGGGTTTCAATCCATCCTCGACGTGTGGCACGGCTCGCTCCAAGATCACATAGGACGCATAATCCAGAAACCAGTTCTTATACATCCCCGTGAGCTTGCGCACACCGCCCTGTTCGGAGGTCAGTTTTCCATACTTGCCCGTGACTTCGGGTGTTGCGACCTCCTCCAACGGCTCCTCCTGCTCTATATTTTCTATCTCTTCTGACATAACCGCTGTTTAATTAAAATCTTTCTCCACAATATCCTCCTCTATACGAAGGTTATCAATAATAAATCCCTGTCGTTCGAAGGAGTTTTTGCCCATATAGAACTCCAGTAGATCATGGATCGGATCATCTTTGGTGATCCGCACTTTATCCAGTCGCATATTCTCGCCGATGAACCCCTGAAACTCGTCGGGAGAGATCTCGCCCAAACCTTTGAATCGGGTGATTTCGGCATTTACTCCGCACTTGCTGACCGCTTTCGACCGCTCATCCTCCGAGTAGCAGTAGAACGTCTCCTTCTTGTTACGCACGCGAAACAGAGGCGTTTGCAGTACAAAAAGATGCCCGCCACGAATCACATCGGGAAAAAATTGCAGAAAAAAAGTCATCAGCAACAGACGAATGTGCATGCCGTCCACATCGGCATCGGTGGCGATGATGACCTTGTTGTAGCGCAGGTTCTCCATGTCGTCCTCAATATTGAGGGCGGCCTGTAACAAGTTGAACTCCTCATTCTGATAGACCACTTTCTTGGTCATGCCGAAGCAGTTGAGCGGCTTACCCCGCAGGGAGAAGACCGCCTGTGTCTTCACATCACGGCTCTTAGTGATCGAACCGGAGGCCGAATTACCCTCCGTGATGAAGATCATCGATTGCTCGGCCAACTCCGATTTATCGGTTTTGTGCACCTTGCAGTCACGCAATTTCTTGTTGTTGAGCGACACTTTTTTTGCGGTCTCGCGCGCATTTTTCTGAATGCCCGAAATGGCTTTGCGCTCTTTCTCGTTTTCGACGATCTTGCGTTGCAGAATCTGCGCGGTCTCGGCGTTTTTGTGAAGGTAATTATCGAGATTCTGACTCAGAAAGTCGATCACAAAATTACGCATCGACACCCCCGGTTCAATCTCTTTTGAACCTAATTTGATCTTGGTCTGCGATTCGAAAATCGGTTCGTCGACCTTCACCGAAATGGCGGCGATGATGGAGGTGCGAATATCCGACGGATCGTAATCTTTGTGAAAAAACTCTTTAACCGTCTTGGCAATAGCCTCACGGAAAGCAGTTTGATGGGTACCTCCCTGCGAGGTATACTGCCCATTCACAAACGAGAAATAGCCTTCGCCATAACCTGTTCCATGGGCAATAGCCACCTCAATATCGGCTCCGGAGAGATGTATGGGCGGATAGAGTGGTTCCTCCGCCATATTCTCGTTCAGCAGATCCAACAGTCCATTCTTCGAAATATAGGTCTGCCCGTTGAAGTTGAAGGAGAGTCCTAAATTCAGGTAGGTATAGTTCTTGATCATCTGCTCCACGTACTCCGCATTGTAGGCATATTCGCCGAAAACAGCCGTGTCGACCCGAAAACGGATTATCGTACCGTTTTTCTCCTGCACGCCGCTTTCCCACTTGTCGCTCTGCTCCATACCCTGCGCAAAATTCACTGTACGCGCTTCTCCATCCCGCACCGAGCGAGCCGTAAATTCGCTCGACAGCATATTCACAGCCTTGACACCCACACCGTTTAAACCGACGGTTTTGCGGAAGGCTGTGCCGTTGTATTTGGCTCCGGTATTCATCTCACTCACAGCCGCCGACAACGATTTGAGCGGAATACCGCGTCCGTAGTCACGGATCGAGACCACATTGTCGTCAATAGTCACGTCGATCTGTCTACCCACGCCCATGATAAATTCATCGACCGAATTGTCGATGACCTCCTTGATAAGCACATAAATACCGTCGTCGGCTTGCGTGCCGTCGCCCAATTTACCGATGTACATACCGGGACGCATGCGAATGTGCTCCCTTGGCGAGAGCGTTACGATGGCATCGTCGCCGTAACTATTGCTATTATTTAGTGTTTCTGACATGTCTTATTTTCTCTTATTTCTTTGAGTGCCACCACCATTTGTCCATGCACTTCATCCATCAATTCATGTAACTCTGTCGCCTCGATGTGCGCAACTGAGAGGGGCGGCAGTACCCTTACGTTGATCGTGTTGTGCCACGAAAAGATCCGATTGGGCTTGATCAGCGTGGAGGTTCCGTCCATTACCACGGGTAAAATCTCGACCCCGGTACCTTTTGCTAAGGTAAATGCACCGGCCTTGAAGCGGTGTATCTCACCATCTTTCGAGCGGGTACCTTCGGGAAAAACTGCGATCGAAGCCCCACGGGAAATCCATAATTTGCCATCCCGGAGCAGTTGATCCATAGCCGCGGTCGCGCGACCGCGGTTGATGCAGATGTCGCCGTGAAGTGAGAGAAATTGCCCGAAGAAAGGGATCTTGAAGACCTCCCGTTTCGACACCCAGCGGAAATTCAGCGGCACATAGTAGAGCGACGGAATGTCGATCATCGAACGGTGATTGATCACCATCACATAAGACTTCGAGCGATCTACGTGCTCCAGCCCGCTCACCTTCTGCCTCCAGAACGGCGGAAGGAAGAAGAAGGTTCCCACCATGACGCGTGTCAGAGCATGCACCACCCGACGACTTTTATCGAAAGGGTAGGTCACCACCAGCGCAATAGCCGACAGAATCATGAAAGAGCCGCAGAGCAGCACTAAAAAAAGGTAATACAGTGTACTTATCATAGCATCGAATGCCAATGAGGCAGATTAATTCAATCTGCAAATCTACAAAATTTATCTTGTTTTTTAGCCTTGACTCACGCTATTTATCAACAATCTGTCAGAAAAATGCTTTATATATAGGTGCTAAATTATTTTTAATTATTTTAGTACTATGTATTGCATTATATAAATATTAATTTTTATCTTTGTCGAACGAAATAGAAATAATTGCAAACTATAATTAAAAACAGAGTTATGAAAAAACTTTTACTCCTTCTGATTACTATCGGCCTCGGCCTTTCGACCGTTTTTGCTGCCAAAGAGTATCCCGCCTCCGGTCGTGTGGTGGATGAAACGGGTGCCGTCGTGGCATATGCCACCGTGGTGCTGCTGAAAGACAATGCGCAGGTGGCCGGTATAGCGACTGATTCCATCGGCAGTTTCACGCTCAAAGTTCCTGCGGGCAACTACACGCTGTCCATCGAGTATTTAGGCTACGATCCGATCTCGCAGCCCATCCGCATCGAAGCAAACAAAGAGTTAGGAGACTTTACGCTCAAAAGTTCGTCCACAGACATCGAAGGGGTAGTGGTCAAGGCGCAACTCATCCGTCGTGAAGCCGACCGCTTCATCGTCGATGTCGCCAATTCGCCCGTTGCCATCGGTAAGAACGGGGTCGAATTGCTGCAACATGCACCCGGTATATGGATCGATAACGACAAGATTTCGATCAACGGCAAGTCCGGTTCGAAGGTCTACATCAACGACCGCGAATTGAAGATGGAACCGGCACAGTTATTAATCTATCTGAAAGGCTTGCGAGCCGAAGACATACAGAAAATAGAGGTTGTACCCTCCGTAGGAGCCGATTACGATGCCGACTCAGCCGGTGGGATCATCAAAATCACTCTCAAGAAACGACGTGAAGACGGACTGGACGGCTCGCTCTCTGTCTCCTCGGAGCAAGGCAAATACATCCATTCTTACAATCCCAACGGTCGCATCAACTATCACATCGGCAAATTCGATCTCTACGCCTCAGCATGGGCTTCTCTGGGAACAGAAAAGGCTATTTCGGACGAAAACACTACCTACACGGCTGTGAATTCAGCACTTATCTCCTCTTCGTTGCTAAAGCGCAAAACACGCAATTTTGGCGGCAGTGTCGGCACTATCTATCAGATAAACGACAAACACAGCGTCGGCATGGAGTTGGAATACTGGCGTGGAAACGATTCGGGGCCCAGCAACTCCTCCACCGACTTCACCAACAACAACTCCGTCACCCACACCGACAGTCGCTACGATACCCGCGACATCAGCAACCATTATGCGGTCACCTTCAACTACATCTATAAAATCGACACCTTAGGTTCGACATTCAAATTCTTGGGCGACTACACCCGTCGGGGAAACGATTACAGAAACGACAATTTCAGCCGTATCACCCACCAGTCTCAGGTGATTGACTCCCTCTATCAAGACTACACCACCAGCAACTACAACATCTTCTCGGCCGCCCTTGCTCTCGACAAAAAACTGTCAACGAAGTGGTCTGTGCAGGCGGGTTTGAAGTACACCTGCAACGACATGCAGAACAAAGCTCTCTATGAATATCAGCAGCAAGAGGCATGGATCAAGAACGAAAACCAGAGTTTTGATGTCAACTACCGGGAAAATATCGGTGCCGTCTACGGCATCCTAAATGCCAACTTGGGGCGTGTAAGTATCGTGGCAGGTCTGCGTGGCGAGTACACCTATGCCACGGGTGAGGGCGACTACGTGAAACAGAATTACTTCAGCCTCTTCCCCAACGTCAACATCTCATGGTCACTCAAAAAAGACGGAAGTTACTCGCTCATTGCACAATACGCACGTACGCTGAGTCGTCCGCGGTTCTGGTCTTTATCACCCCGGCGGATGCAAATTTCGGACTACACCTACCAATTGGGCAACCCCACCCTCAAGCCCGCTTACAAGAATGAGATAAGCCTCACACTGGTGATGAAATACAAATACACCCTTACCGCCGGCATGAACGTCGAGACGGGCGAGATTCAAAACCTCATGAAGAGTGATCCGGAAGATCCGAATAAACTTTGTCTCACATGGGATAATTTCGACACCACAACCAGTTATTTTGCCTCGGCAAACCTGCCCTTCCAATTTGCGAAATGGTGGTCGATGAATGCCAATCTGTTCTACGTATGCCAAGGTGTCCGGATTACCAAGGAGAGTGAATTGAAATACAACCACTTCTTTATGGCCGGTTTGTCCTCCACCTTCACCTTGCCACGCAAATTCTTTATCGACATTGCCTACAACGGCTCCAATGCAATAACCGTCGGCAACATGACCATCAATGCACAACATCGGCTGGAGGCAAGTATCAAAAAACGTTTTTGCGGCGACCGCCTGACCGCCAC
>JAVXCD010000063.1:0-9425 GCA_036659655.1 Alistipes sp. | reverse complement strand
CGACAAGCTCGAGGATCGTGTGTATGTGTGCCTTGGCGACCTCTCGACAGGCTCGAGGATCGTGTGTATATTTCCGCTTGATCCCCTTTTCTTCGCGAGCGCAATCTGCCGGACAACAAAAATCTCCCGCTATTGGCGGGAGATTTTAAGAAGCTGTTTGAATTTGTTACCGAAGTTATTTTAGCGCTATTTTTGTTCCAGTTTTTGTTCTGTCAATCCGATTTTAGCAAGTTAAATGAGGATTTACAGGGCAGAAACCGGGGCAAAAAGAGCCGAAAAGAACGAGAGTCATAAATTTAAAACAGCTTCTAAGTAGTCGATGCAGCGATGCCGCAGGTGGGAATTAAAAACTGTTTGAATTTGTTACCGAAGTTATTTTAGCGCTATTTTTGTTCCAGTTTTTGTGCTGTAAATCCGATTTTAGCGAGCTAAATGAGGATTTATAGGACGAAAACCGGGGCGAAAAGAGCCGAAAAGAACGAGATGAATAAATTTAAAACAGTTTCTTACTCCGGCTGTTTGCCGATGTAGGCCAGAATACCGCCATCCACATAGAGCACATGGCCATTGACGAAATCCGAAGCTTCGGAGGCAAGGAACACCGCAGGACCCATGAGATCTTCGGTGGTGCCCCAGCGCGCCGCGGGAGTTTTCGCCACGATAAATGCGTCGAAGGGATGGCGCGAGCCGTCCGCCTGTTTTTCACGCAGGGGCGCAGTTTGCGGAGTAGCAATATAGCCGGGCCCGATACCATTACACTGGATGTTGTATCCGCCGTATTCCGAAGCGATATTGCGGGTCAGCATCTTCAGACCGCCTTTCGCAGCCGCATAAGCCGACACCGTTTCACGTCCCAATTCCGACATCATCGAGCAGATGTTGATGATCTTGCCGTGACCTTTTTTGATCATCGCCGGGATCACCGCCTTGGAGACAATGAAGGGACCTGTGAGATCGATGTCGATCACCTGACGGAATTCCGCCGCAGTCATATCAATCATGGGAATACGTTTGATAATGCCGGCGTTGTTGACCAGAATATCGATTACACCCACCTCTTTTTCGATCTGCGCCACCATGGCATTTACCTGAGTTTCGTTGGTCACATCGCACACATAACCTTTTGCCTCAATACCTTCGGCTTTGTAGGCTGCGATGCCTTTATCCACCAATTCTTGTTTGATGTCGTTGAAGACGATTTTTGCGCCTTGGTGTGCATAAGCAGTCGCCAAAGCCAATCCGATTCCGTAAGAAGCACCCGTGATGAGTGCGACCTTACCTTTCAATGAAAAATTTACCATAATTTTTAAGAAATTAACGTTTATCGTAATTCATCTGCATTCAGCCCGTCCATGTCACCATAGTCCAAATTTTCACCACCCATACCCCAAATGAAGGTGTAGTTGTGAGTGGCGCAGGCAGAGTGGATGCTCCATTCGGGCGAGATCACGGCTTCGTTGGCCTTCATCCACAGATGACGCGTCTCCGCAGGTTCACCCATAAAGTGGCAGATAGCCTCCCCCTCCGGTAGTTCGAAATAGAAATAAACCTCCATACGACGGTTGTGAGTGTGTGCAGGCATGGTGTTCCATGTCGAACCGGGTTTCAGTTCGGTCATGCCCATCTGCAACTGGCAGGAGGGCAGTACCTGACTCACCAGCATCCGGTTGATGGTGCGCTGATTGCTCTGCTCAAGCGTTCCCATGTCCATGATAACCACATTTTTGTCTTGCTTGGTCACATGTTTGTCGGGGAAAGTTGCATGTGCGGGAGTGGAGTTGAAGTAAAACAGTGCGGGCTTTGCCGCATTGACACTCATAAATTCAACTTTGCGATCACCTCGGCCGAGGTATAACGCCTCTTTGAACGACATCGGATACTCTTTGCCATCCACAATCACCATGCCGTCGCCTCCGACGTTGAATATACCGATTTCGCGCCGCGAGAGGAAGAAGGGCATCCGCAAAATATCAATCGCCTCCAGCATTAATTTCTCTTTTACAGGCATTGCACCGCCCGCAATGATGCGGTCGTGCATCGAATAGACCATATTCACCTCGTCCGCGGCAAATACTGTTTCAATATGATATTGTTTGCGTAAATGCGCCGTATCATAATGCTTTACATCCTCTGGATGAGCAGCATATCGAACTTCATAATTTGTTTTCATCAATCTATATTTTAGTTTTTCTTAATTGGCTGACCAGTTTGGTTTGCCAAAGATAAGAATATTTATTGATAAATACAAAAAAAAGGAGGAGCTGATCACATTTTCAGCTCCTCCGTAATAGAAATCGGAATCAGGGATTATTCGACGATCACGACACGATTCAAGAGAGGTTCGGCAAAGCGGTTTTTGGTGTCGCCTTCAGCCCGCTTAACCAGACGTTTTGCATCAATACCATATTTGTTGACCAGCAAGTTGTAGACATACTCCAAGCGTTGCTCGCTGAGTTTCTGGTTGATCGTTTTGTTGCCCGTCTCCTTATCAGCCGAACCGATCAACGTGAAGGTCTTGTTTTTATCCGCCTTCATGGCGTTGTGAACATAAAATTCGAGGTTGGTCAACTCTTTGCTGTCGAGGGTTGCTTTATTCAAACCAAAGAACAGCGCCACGGGCGATGCCGTCACCAGATTTTCACCAGTTACGGTAGTTACGGTAATCGTTTCAGCCTTGCGATTCTTCGCAGCCTCCAACTCCGCAGCCAATTTAGCCGCCTTGTCGGTCAGAGCCGAATTGTTTTGCGTCAATGCTTCGATCTGCTTGTCGTAAGCCGAGTAGTCTGCGGGGGCAACAACCGATTTGCGGACAAAACGTTTTTGACCCAAATTGAACGATAAGCCCACGGTTACAGAGGCCATTCCCTCCACTCTACTGCCATGCACAACACCGTCGAAACGTTGATTGACGAACATGTAACGAGCCTCAAGGGTCAAATCGACCACCTTGCACAAACGCACGACGTTCAACAAACCGATCGTGGTTGCAAACTCATTCTTGTAATGGCCATTGCCATAAGAGCGTGCCCAGCCGGCACCGACGAACGGCACAAAGTCCCACGTGCGCGTCTCCTTGTAACCGCTGATGGCATTGGAGATGTTCCACAACAAGTCACCATGGAGATTCATCACGCCGAATTTCTCTCTAAACAGAGCACCGTCAGCACCCTTGGCATACATACTTTGCGTGCTGGTCCATCCGTTGGCTTTCAAGCCCGAATACTGCAAGCGCAAACCGAAACTTGGCGTAATCCACTTACCAAGCGAAATATCAAGTGCCGGAGCTAAATGTTTGCCAAAAGAACCATAACTGTCATTTTCTCCACGGAAGATGTTCACACCACCACCGATTCCGACAAAAATATTATCGAAGAAACGGTTGGTCTCATAAGGACCGCGAACGATTTTACCTTGTGCATCGCGGTTGTTGTTTTCTTGTGCCATGGCACCGGCACCGATGAATGCCATCACAAATAACGAAAGTAAAAATTTGTTTGTTTTTCCCATTTTGTTCAAATTTAAGTATACAATTAAGATAAATTACAATACAATTATAGACATAATTTACGATGTATACAAACTTTTTATATGATAATGTGATTATTTTAAGCAGATTGCTGTTTTTACAGAACGAAACTGCAAAAAAAAAGAATATATCGGCGAATAGTTGCGAATATAGGGGAAACTGCGTAGTTTTGCAACAAATATAGGAGGATGAACCTGATTTCGAAATATGCTTCTCTTGTGAAGTTTCCCCATACGATTTTCGCCATGCCTTTTGCATTGATGTCGTTCGTCTATGCACTCACCGAACAGCATACAGAGGGCATATCCGCTTCGGAGGGATGGGGATTTCTGCTCCTGCAAGTCGTGCTGTGCATGGTGTTTGCCCGCAACACCGCCATGGGATTCAACCGTTGGGCCGATTGGCGGATAGATCGCGAAAATCCACGCACGGCAGAACGTGAAATTCCTGCGGGGATCATCACCCCCCGACAAGCCCTCTATTTTGTCGGAGCCAATGCCTTGCTGTTTCTGCTGACCGCTTCAACCATTAATAGACTTACCGCCCTGTTATCTCCTGTGGCTCTGATCGTTTTACTCCTATATAGTTATTGTAAACGCTTCACCGCCCTCGCCCACCTCGTGCTGGGTTTATCGCTCGGCATCGCGCCCGTGGGAGCCTACATCGCCGTCACGGGACAATTCGCATGGGCTCCCTGCATCCTCGCCCTATTGGTGATGACATGGTGCGGCGGATTCGACATCATCTACGCCTTGCAAGATGCGGCATTCGACCGCGCCAACGGCCTGCACTCCATTCCTTCCCGCTTCTCGGCACGCACGGCCCTCGCCATCAGTTCCACACTCCACACCGTCAGCACCGCCGCCCTGTTGTGGTTCACCTCCTACTGTCCCCAGTCGCCGGTGCTCTGGATCGGTGTCGGCATCTTCATCGGATTACTGGCACTCCAGCACCTGCTGGTCACGCCCACGCGGCAGAGCAACATCGGCATCGCCTTCGGCACACTGAACGGCTTGGCAAGCCTTGTGCTGGCGGTGTGCGTAGGGATTGATTTAGAAGCTGTTTTAATTTGATACCGAAGTTATTTACATAAATTCTGTCGTCTCTCGGCAAATCAAGCAAGCTTGTTTGCGCTCGTTCCTAAGAATTTTGAGAGGTATTTTTGTTCCTGTTTTTGTGCTGTAAATCCGATTTTAGCGAGCTAAATGAGGATTTATAGGGGCGAAAAGAACAAGATTAATAAATTTAAAACAGCTTCTTACTCTGACAAGCCAGCCCGAATCTCCTCATCACGCGGGATATAATCCTGTAAATTCCCGGCAAAATACTGCTCATAAGCGTAGAGATCGATCAGGCCATGTCCCGACAAATTAAACAAAATGGTCTTGGCGCACCCCTCTTCCTTGGCAATCAACGCTTCGCGGATCGCAGCCGCAATAGCATGTGCCGATTCCGGTGCGGGGATGATGCCTTCACAGCGGGCAAACAACACGCCGGCAGCAAGAGTTTCGGTCTGCGGAACAGATTGCGCCTCAATCAACCCCTCCTTCAGCAATTGACTCACAATCGCCCCGGCACCGTGGTAGCGCAGCCCTCCCGCATGAATATCCGACGGATGAAAGTTGTGACCGAGGGTGTACATCGGTAGCAGAGGGGTGAAGCCGGCCGTATCACCGAAGTCGTAACGAAATTCGCCACGAGTCAGTTTCGGGCAACTCGACGGCTCGACGGCGATGACCCGGATGTGCTTGCCTTGGGTGAAATTCTTGCGCAGGAACGGAAATCCGAGGCCTGCAAAGTTACTTCCGCCACCAAAACAGCCGATCACCAAATCGGGTTCGGCACCTGCCATCTCCATCTGCGTCACAGCCTCCTGCCCAAGCACCGTCTGATGCAACAACACATGGTTGAGCACACTACCCAGACAGTAACGAGTATCTTCGGGGCTTCGGGCAGCCATCTCAACCGCCTCCGAAATGGCCAAACCAAGACTGCCACCATCCAGCGGATTGTGCTCCAACGCGGCACGGCCCGACTGTGTGCGCACACTCGGCGAGGCAATGCACTCCGCCCCCCACGTGTTCATCATCAGTCGCCGATAGGGTTTCTGCCCGTAACTGCTTTTCACCATGAAGACCTTGACATCCAAACCGAAATGCTGTCCGGCAAACGCAATCGACGAGCCCCACTGCCCCGCACCCGTCTCGGTGGTGAGGTGCTTGATGCCCTGCTTGTGGTTGTAGTAGGCCTGCGGCACAGCGGTATTGGGCTTGTGCGACCCCACGGGCGAGACACTTTCATTTTTGAAGTAGATCTTCGCCGGGGTGTCGAGTGCCTGCTCCAAACCATAAGCACGCACCAGAGGGGTCGGTCTCCATATTTTATAGAGATCCTGCACCTCTTCGGGAATGTCGATAAACCGCTCCTGCGAAAATTCTTGGTCAATCAGCTCTTCGGCAAAAATTTGGTTCATCTGCGCCTTGGTGATGGGCTGTCGGGTCACGGGATGCAGCGACGGCAGCGGTTTAGTAGGCATATCAGCCACAATATTATACCATTGTGTTGGCATTTGGCGTTCGGTAAGGCAAAATTTTTTCGTTTTCATCATCATTTTATTTTAATTTTTTGTTTCTCGTAGGCACAAAAAAAAGCCCATTGCTTACAATCGTAAACAATGGGCTTTTATAAGTTTATCTTCAATATACTATACAACAGCGCACCACTCATTGTCCACGAGAGTCAAAGAGTGCCACCACCAATTTTGTATGTTCAGATTCGAAATCATAATTTTGAATTCAACTGTGCAAACCTATGGATTATTTTTCGAATATACAAATTTGCCGTCAAGTTTTTTGCATCAACAGCAATAAACCAAATCTATTTCCACCGGATGAAACCTTACCAAGTCTATTTTCCCGACCACCATTTCATTGTGTATTCCGTTTTTTAGAAGCTGTCTTAATTTGTTACCGAAGTTATTTAAGAGGTATTTTTGTTCCTGTTTTTGTGCTGTAAATCCGATTTCAGCAAGCTAAATGAGGATTTATAGGGGCGAAAAGAGCCGAAAAGAGGAGATTAATAAATTTGAAACAGCTTCTTACCAATTTTACGGTCTAAATTTAATGAAATATATATATCTTTGTTCAATTTTATCAGGGAAATTAAAAAACACAATAAGATGAATATTTCTTACAATTGGCTCAAACGATACGTCGATACTACCCTGTCGGCAGAGGAGATAGCAGTGATTCTGACAGACATAGGATTGGAAGTCGAGAACTTCGAGAAGATCGAAACCATCAAGGGCGGTCTCGCGGGCGTGGTGGTCGGCGAGGTACTGACCTGCGTGGAGCATCCCGATTCGGATCACCTCCGCATCACCACCGTAGACGTGGCTGCCGGTGAACCGTTGCAAATCGTCTGTGGTGCAGCGAACTGCCGTGCCGGGCTGAAGGTGATGTGCGCCACCGTCGGTGCGGTGCTCTATCCCAATGGCGGCGAGGAGGAATTCAAAATCAAACGGAGTAAAATCCGTGGTGTGGAGTCGCTGGGCATGCTCTGTGCTGAGGATGAGATGGGTATCGGGACCTCTCATGCGGGTATCATGGAGTTGCCGACAGAGGCGAAAGTGGGAACCACAGCCAAGGAATATCTGCATATTGAAGATGATTATTTGGTCGGTATCGGACTGACTCCCAATCGCGTAGACGGAGCCTCTCACATCGGTGTAGCTCGCGACTTGGTTGCCTACCTCAAGAGTAAGGGCGCACAAGCAGAGGTCAAGATGCCAAGTATCGAGGCCTTCAAAGTAGACAATCACAACTTAACGATCGCTGTCTCGGTGGAAAACGCCGAAGCAGCCCCCCGCTATGCAGGCATCACAGTCTCAGGCTGCAAGATCGCACCATCCCCCGAATGGATGCAGAATTGTCTGCGCGCGGCAGGTATTCATCCCAAAAACAACTTGGTGGACATCACCAACTTCATTCTCTTCGAATTGGGACAACCCCTGCACGCTTTCGACGCAGACAAGATCGAGGGCGGACAGATCGTTGTCAAGAGCTGCGCCGAGGGTACGCCCTTCGTTACACTCGACGGTGTGGAGCGCAAACTGACAGATAAAGACTTGATGATCTGCTCAGCGAAACGTCCCATGTGCATCGCGGGTGTCTTCGGTGGCTTGGATGCCGGCATCAGTGACACGACGACCAACGTCTTTATCGAGAGTGCCTATTTCAACCCTGTATGGGTGCGCAAAACGGCCAAACGTTTCGGGCTGAACACCGATGCGTCGTTCCGTTTCGAACGAGGCATTGACCCCAACATGCAGGTGTATGCCGCCAAACGTGCCGCCCTGCTGATGAAAGAGTTGGCCGGAGGCAGCATCTCAAGTGAGTTGATCGACCTCTACCCCACCCCCATTGCCGACTACACCTTCGACATCTCCTTTGCTCGCATCAACGCTTTGGTCGGCAAGGCGATCCCCGCAGAGACCGTGCGTCGGATCATCACCGCATTGGAGGTGAAGATCCTGAGAGAAAACGAGGGTGTGATGACCGTTGCCGTGCCGCCCTATCGGGTGGATGTACAACGCGAAGCCGACCTGATCGAGGATATTCTACGCATCTACGGCTACAACAATATCGAGATTCCGCTGCACGTGAATTCGACCCTGTCGTATGCACCCAAACCCGACAAAAACAAGTTGGTCAATTTGGCCGCAGACTTCCTGTCGGCAAACGGATTCACCGAAATTATGTCCAACTCGCTGACGAAAGCGGCCTATTACGAAGGACTGGAAAGTTACAAAGCCGAGCACTGCGTGAAGATACTCAATCCGCTGAGTGCCGATCTGAATGTAATGCGTCAAACATTATTATTCAACACCTTGGAGGCAATCGAGTTGAATGTCAACCGCCGCAACGGAGACCTGAAATTGTACGAATTTGGAAATTGCTATTTCTACGACGCGTCCAAACGGGATGAGCAGAACAAACTCGCCGCCTACTCGGAGACCTACCGCTTGGCGGTGGCCGTGACCGGTATTACCGAGCCGCAATCGTGGAATGCCAAGCCGCAAAACGCCTCGTTCTTCACCCTGCGCGCCATCGCCGAAAAGTTGCTGCGTCGCTTCGGGATAGACATCTACACGCTGAAAACCGAGCCACTGAAGAGTGATCTGTTCGGCGAGGCACTCTCCATGTCACTCAATGGCAAGGAGTTGTTGCAAATAGGCGTTGTCAGTCCCGCCATGCGCAAGCAGGCCGATATCAAGCAGGAAGTTTATTTCATGGAGATGAATTTCGACGGGCTGGTGAAGGCGACAAAGAGACAGAAAATCACCTTTGAAGAGTTGTCGAAGTATCCAGAAGTGAAGCGTGACCTCGCGCTATTGGTGGATAAATCTGTATCCTTCACAACGTTGCGTGATCTGGCTTTTGCCACTGAACGCAAACTGCTAAAAAACGTCTCGCTATTCGATGTATACGAGGGTGACAAACTGCCCGCAGGAAAGAAATCCTACGCGCTGAGTTTCATTCTTGAGGACAAAACACAGACCCTAAACGACAAAACCATCGAAAAGGCAATGGCCAATCTCACGGCGCAGTTCGAACGTCAATGCGGCGCACAAGTGAGAGCGTAAGCAACTAAGAAGCTATTTACGACCTGTATTGGTCTATACATTTGTCTCAAGTTGGATGCGTTTCCGCTCCTCGAGCCTGTCGAGAGGTCACAAAGACTTTGGATACACAATGTACGATCCTCGAGCTTGTCGAGAGGTCGCAAGGTACACAGTTCACGATCCTCGAGCCTGTCGAGAGGTCGCAAGGAAAATCACCACCGTGACTTTGCGACCTCTCGACAGGCTCGAGGATCGTGCATTGTGCATTGTGTTTCC
>JAVXCD010000062.1:0-9481 GCA_036659655.1 Alistipes sp. | reverse complement strand
TTAACAAATTCTGCTGATTGAGTGATCAAAGTTAAGCAAAATCTTCCATTCAAATAGGTCCCGTTCCCAACTTTTTCATAACTTTGTACCCAACGAACACTTAAACCTTTCGATAATGAACAAACTCTCCTCCACAATCGGACTGCTCGTCGGCACGACAATGTTACTGACAAGTTGCAACAACACAATGAAAATCAAAACATTACCTTATCCGGCCACTGAACGGGGTACGGTCACGGACAACTATTTCGGCACCACGGTCGCCGATCCGTATCGTTGGCTCGAAGATGACAACTCCGAGGCGACAGCGGCATGGGTTGTGGCCGAGAATGCGGTAACTCAAGATTATCTCTCGCAAATTCCGTTCCGCACGGCGATCAAAGAGCGCCTGACCGAGTTGTGGAACTATCCCAAAGAGGGTGCGCCCACCAAGCACGGCGATTTCTACTACTATTATTACAACAACGGCTTGCAGAACCAGTCGGTACTCTACCGTGTCAGCGAACCGGGCGGTAAGGCTGAGGTTTTCCTCGATCCCAACACCTTCTCGCAGGACGGCACAATGGCCTTAGGAGTCTTGACGTTCTCGGAGGACAACAACTATTGTGCCTACTCTGTGGCAGCCTCCGGCTCAGACTGGGTGGAGATCCGCGTGATGAATACAGCCGACAAGTCGTTGACAAAAGATGTGATCAACTGGGTGAAAAATTCGGGTGCCACTTGGGCTCCCGACTCCAAAGGGTTCTATTACAGTGCTTACGATGCTCCTACAAAAGGGGTATTCTCCTCACAGAACCAATTCCAAAAAGTCTATTATCACGCCTTGGGCACAGCTCAAACGGCCGATAAACTCATCTACGAGGACAAGGCACATCCATTGCGCTACTTCGGAGCATGGCCCAGTGAGGATGGCAAATGGCTCTTCGCCTACGCCACGGAGGGTACATCAGGCGTGGAAATTCTCTACAAACGCACCACCGACAAGCAATTCAAAACACTATTGGCAGGTTTCGACAACGATTACTCTCCTGTGGATTGTCAGAACGATATTTTCTACTACCGAACCAACAAGGGGGCTTCGAATTATGCCCTGATGCAACTCGATCTGAACAACCCCTCGGAGAGCAAAACAGTGATCCCCGAAAATGCCAAGAATCTATTGGAGGAGGTAAGCACCGTGGGCGGATACCTCTTCGCCACCTATTTGGAAGATGCGCAAAACAAGGTCTATCAATATAATTTCGACGGTACACTGGTGCGTGAAGTCGCTCTGCCGGCGATCGGCACGGTAGGCAGTTTCTCCGGCAAAAAAGAGTTCACCGAACTCTACTACACGTTGGCTAACTTTACGACTCCTGCCACAATCTACAAATATACGATCGCCTCGGGTGAGTCTACTCTCTACAAAACACCCGAAGTGAAGTTCGATCCCGCACTTTTCACCACCGACCAAGTGTTCTTCGCGAGCAAGGACGGCACGCAGGTTCCCATGTTCGTCGTACATCGTAAAGACATCAAACTCAACGGGCAGAATCCTTGCTACCTCTATGGTTACGGAGGCTTCCAAATCAACCTTACACCGGGCTTCAATCCAGCATCCATCCTATTCGTGGAACAGGGCGGTGTTTACTGCTACGTCAATCTGCGTGGCGGTTCGGAATATGGCGAGCAGTGGCACAAGGCCGGTATGCTCGATAAAAAACAAAATGTGTTCGACGACTTTATCGGTGCGGCCGAATACCTGATTGCCAACAAATACACCTCCTCGAAGAAACTGGCCATTGCGGGCGGCTCGAACGGCGGTCTGTTGGTGGGTGCCTGCGAGGTGCAACGTCCCGATCTATTTGCGGTCTGCCTGCCCGCTGTGGGTGTGATGGATATGCTGCGCTACCACAAGTTCACCATCGGCTGGGGCTGGGCAGTGGAGTACGGAACCAGCGAAAACGAAGAGCAGTTCCAATACATCTACAAATATTCACCGCTTCACAACATCAAGCAGGGTGTTGACTACCCCGCTACGCTGGTCACCACAGCCGATCACGACGACCGTGTCGTGCCGGCACACTCGTTCAAATTCGCCGCGGAGTTGCAATATGCGCAGGGTGGAGATGCTCCAATCCTGATTCGTATCGAGTCGAAGGCGGGACACGGTGCGGGCAAACCGACCTCGAAGCGCATTGACGAAGCCACAGATGTCTATTCGTTCCTATTCCAGAATATCAACACACCCTATAAACCGTTAAGTGCAAAATAGACCGGCCGGCGTTTGAACTGTTTCGACGATCGGACAAGGTGCTTGCTCCGACGGTGGACGACTATGAAACTGTTTGAATTTCAAACAGCTTCTAAAACACCATAATTTTCACAAAATAACGAAGTAAAAACAATGAAGGTTTACAAGTTCGGAGGTGCGTCGGTGCGCAATGGCGACGGCGTGCGGAATCTGCTCAAGATTATCGGCGACGAGCAGCATCTGTTCATCATCGTGTCGGCAATGGGCAAGACCACAAATGCCTTAGAAAAGGTGTTCGAAGGGTTACAACGAGACGACAAACAGTTTTCGATGGAGCACATCACCGCGCTGCGAACCTACCACGCCCAGATCATCGACGACCTGTATCATGCACCGACGAAAGTGGAAGCCATTGAGCGATTATTTGCCGAATTGGAGCAGGTAGCCACTCAAACCCGTTACCAACCGGCAGATGCCGAATTGTGGTACGACACCATCGTGGCCTACGGGGAACTGCTCTCGACAACCATCATCTCGGAATACCTCAATTTTGCGGGTATCGCCAACCACTGGATCGATATGCGTCGTTGTTTCCTCACGGAGCAACGGCACAAAGATGCCAGTGTGGACATCGAAGCCTCAACCCCTCTGCTGAAGACTGCTCTGGCAAAAGCCGGAGGCAATGTCTTTGTCGGACAAGGATTTATCGGGGCGGCTCCCGATGGTACCACAACTACGCTCGGCCGCGAAGGCTCCGACTATTCGGCCGCCGTGGTGGCAAACATACTCGATGCAGAGTCGATGTCGGTGTGGAAGGATGTGGACGGAGTGATGAATGCCGACCCCAAGGCGTTCCCCGATGCGACGCAGATTGCCGAACTGAACTACATCGACACCATCGAGTTAGCATATAGCGGGGCACAGATCATCCACCCCAAGACCATCAAGCCACTTCAGAACAAGAATATTCCGCTCTACGTTCGGCCTTTCGGGGACAAGCGCAAGCCGGGTACCGTGATTCGCGGGGTATCGGCACCGGTCGAGGTGCCGATCCTGATCCTAAAAAAAGATCAGGTGCTGCTGACCATTCGCTCGCGAGACTTCTCGTTTGTGCTGGAAGAGACCTTCGGCACAATCTTCTCGCTGCTGGAACACTCGCGGATCAAGACCAACCTCATCCACAACTCGGCTATCAACTTGAGCCTGTGCGTCGATAATTCGTGGCACCTTGACGAGGCCATCGAGTCGTTGCGCAACAACGGATTCGATGTGATGAAGTCCGAAAACATGGAACTGCTGACCATCCGCGGCTACACAGAGGAGTTATTCGCAAAATATGCCATGGGCAGCAATGTATTCATCCGTCAATCCACCCAGTCGACCGTGCGTGCCGTGCGGAAGAAAATAGAATCACAAAAATGAAAAAGAAAATCAGTTTAATTTTGCTGCTGTTTTATTGTATGGCTGCTTTGGCAACAGACAAAGGTGTCGTGCAGGCCAAGCAACCCGCCCCGAAGCAGTATGATGTTGCGGCCTTCTTATACCCCGCCTATGTCTCGGACGATCCGCGATTACGCCCCTTTTGGCCGGCCGGCATGGGGGAGTGGGAGACCGTCGAGACCATGCAAAAGCGCTATCCCGGCCATCCGTGGAACCGCAAACCGCTGTGGGGTTACCTCAACGAGGCCGATCCCTATGTGATGGAGATGGAGATCGACGCAGCCACAGACCATGGAGTCAACGTCTTTATTTTCGACTGGTACTGGTTCGATGGCCGACCTTTTATGGAGACAACCCTCAACAACGGATTTCTCAAGGCGAAGAATGTCGATAAGATGAAATTCTATCTGATGTGGGCCAACCACGATGTGGTAAACATCTGGGACACACGCATTGGCAATCTGCCAGAACAGAATGTGATCTGGACAGGGCAAATCGATCGGGCGGAGTTCGAGAAGATCTGCAAACGCAACATCGAAAAATATTTCAAACACCCGCAATACTACAAGATAGACGGCAAGCCCGTCTTCATGATCTATGATATTCCGCAATTGATCGCAGGACTGGGCGGCGTGGAGCAGACCGTGGACGCCCTGAATTGGTTCAAGGAGGAGACCATTCGTGCCGGATTCCCGGGGCTGGATCTACAACTAACCATGTGGTCTATCAATGTGAATCACAGCGGATTCGATGGTAGCAAAACCACCAATCCCGAACGTGATTTTGTGCATAAATTAGGTTTCACCAGTGCCACACACTACCAATTCTGTCATTTCACCAACGTCGACGAGGAGTACATGACAGTGCTGGAGACGGTGAAAAAGGAGTGGTCGCGCATAGATGCAACCTTCGATCTGACTTACTACCCTCACATCAGCGTGGGTTGGGACAATAGTCCGCGCATGGGACGCAGTGCCGTCATCCGCAACAATACGCCTGAGAATTTTGGTAAAGCCCTCCGCATGGCAAAGGAATATGTTGACAGCCACCCCAATCAGGTGCCACTGATCACCATCAACAGTTGGAATGAGTGGACGGAGACCAGCTACCTTCAACCCTGCAATGTCTACGGTTACGGCTATCTGGACGCTGTACGTCAGGTGTTCAAAGAGTAAGAAACTCAATCCTCATTTAGCCCGCTAAAATCGGATTGATAGAACAAAAACAGGAACAAAAATAGCACTAAAATAACTTCGGTAACAAATTCAAACAGTTCCTAATTACAAGAGAGACAGCAACTGGAGCGGGGTATCGATCAGATGGTCGGCACCCCGCTCAATGAGTTCGGTGCGACAACGGAATCCCCACGTGACACCCACCCCACGCACACCTGCACTGTGTGCCGTATCGATGTCGATGCCCGAATCGCCAACGTAGAGGGTTTCGGTCGCGGTGAAACCGGTCTGTTGCAAGATCTCCAGCACCACAGCCGGGTCGGGTTTGAGCGGCACATTTTCGCGTTGTCCGAGGATCGCAGCAAATTCAATCTGCGGGAAAAAGTGACGTATGAGTTTCTCTGTTCCGGCTTGAAATTTATTCGAGGCCACCGCCACCTGCACCCCGCGATGGGTGAGTTGCTCCAACAACGTGGTCACCCCCTCGTAAGGCTCTGTATAAGTGTCGATGTGCGACAGGTAGTAATTCACAAAATCCCTGCGTACGGCAGCCACCGTGTAGTCCGAACGCAAGGGTTCGGGTAACGCGCGCTCAACCAGACGAAGGATGCCATTGCCCACAAAATGGGCATATTCCTCGCGGGAGTGCTGTGGCAGGCCACGCAGAGCCAGCACGGCATTACAACTCACGGCAAGGTCGCCAATGGTATTCAGCAAGGTGCCGTCAAGGTCGAAAATAATCAGTTTAGTCATTTGATTTTCAAATTGTTTCTTGCCGTCTCGGCCACTCACCGACCTCCATTTCGCGGATGTCCGCACCATCGATGACAAAGCGCACGGCACTCCGCACCTTGTGCAGCCCGTAGTTGCCCGCAGCACCGGGGTTGACGTGCAGCAAGTTGTAAACAGGGTCGTAAATAACTTTCAGAATGTGGGAGTGTCCCGCGATAAATAATTTGGGACGTGCCGACTGTATTTTTGCCAGAGCCTGCGGGGAGTAGTGACGCGGATAGCCCCCGATGTGGGTCATCAAAACGGTCACCTCTTCACATTTGAAATAGGTGAATTCGTCGTAAACTCGGCGAATGATGCCCCCGTCAATATTGCCATAGACCGCTCGCAGGGGCTTGAAGGCGGCAATCTCGTCGGCCAGTTCCAGCGAACCGATGTCGCCCGCATGCCAGATTTCGTCCACCTCTTTGAAAAACTCTCGCAGCGTCACGTCGAATGTTCCGTGGGTGTCGGACAGAATACCTATCTTTTTCACAATATCGTTGGCTTTTCTATTTCTATAAGACGCTGCTCAAAAGGAGACAATACACCATCTTATTTATATTTATCCTTCCATAGTTGCGAGAGCCGCTCGGCAATCTTGACCTCGGTCGGATTTTGCATGTTGGGCTCATAGAACTTGGTCCCCTTCAGTGTGTCGGGCATAAATTCCTGCTCAGCAAAATTGCCGGCATAGTCATGCGCATATTTATAGCCTTTGCCGTAGCCGGCCGAGTCCATCAGTTTGGTGGGTGCATTGCGCAGATGCAGAGGCACGGGACGATTGGTGGTGTCGTGTTCGATAAAGGCCATGGCTTTGTTGATGGCCATGTAGGCCGAGTTACTCTTGGGGCTGGTGGCAAGATAGATCGCCGTCTCAGCCAGTGTGATGCGCGCCTCAGGCATCCCTATTTTATGCACCGTATCGAAGCAGGCATTAGCCAGCAGCAGCGCGTTGGGATTGGCTAAACCGATGTCTTCCGAGGCTAAGATTACCAGCCGCCGCGCCAAAAAGCGAGGTTCCTCACCTCCGGCAAGCATCCGAGCAAGGTAGTAAATCGCTGCATTGGGATCACTGCCCCGCACCGACTTGATGAAGGCCGAAATAACATCGTAGTGCTGTTCTCCGTTTTTGTCGTAGAGGGCAATGTTTTCTTGCAGGCATTCGGTGATATATTGATCCGTGATAACGACTTTACCGTCGGTTGCACCGACGATGATCTCCAAAATATTAAGGAGTTTACGAGCATCTCCGCCCGAAAATTTGAACAGTGCCGCAGTTTCCACCACCTCGATCTCCCGCGATTTCAACTCAAGATCCATGGTCAGCGCACGGTCGAGCAACGTCTGCAAATCACACTCCTCCATCGGTTTGAGTATATAGACCTGACAACGACTCAGCAGAGGCGAAATCACCTCGAACGAAGGATTCTCGGTCGTCGCCCCAATCAGCGTCACCGTCCCCTGCTCCACAGCCCCCAGCAATGAATCCTGCTGGCTCTTGTTGAAACGGTGGATCTCGTCGATGAAAAGAAACGGAGTCGGCGTATCAAAAAATTTCTGTTTCTTTGCCGACTCGATCACTTCACGCACATCTTTCACCCCCGACGTGACTGCCGAAAGGGTAAAAAACGGGCGGTTGAGTTGCGTGGCAATGATCTTGGCAAGGGTGGTTTTACCCACGCCCGGAGGTCCCCACAGGATGAACGAGGGCACATTACCCGTCTCGAAAAATTTGCGGAAGACCCCGTTTGTGCCCACAAGATGCCCCTGCCCGATATATTCATCTATCGTGCGAGGGCGTAAGCGTTCGGCAAGCGGAATGTTCATTCACAAATAGTTATAATGAGATTGTATTTTTTATCTCTCCGTCGGCTTCACTAACTGCAAGCACAACTCATCCAACTGCGTCTGGTCGATCAACGAAGGTGCATCAAGCATCACATCGCGTCCGTTGTTGTTCTTCGGGAAGGCAATGTAGTCGCGAATCGAGTCGGCACCGCCAAAGAGCGAGCACAGCCGGTCGAAACCGAATGCCAGACCACCGTGAGGGGGTGCACCAAACTTGAAGGCGTTCATCAGGAAGCCAAACTGTGCCTGCGCCTTTTCGGGCGTGAAACCAAGGGCTTTGAAGATCTGAGCCTGCAACTTCGCATCGTGAATACGAATCGAACCGCCGCCAATCTCCGTACCATTGCAGACAAAGTCGTAAGCATTGGCGCGCACACGTCCCGGATCGCTCTCCATATATTGCGCATCCTCCAACTTGGGTGAGGTGAAGGGGTGGTGCATGGCGTAGAAACGCTGTGTCTCCTCGTCCCACTCGAACATCGGAAAGTCGATGACCCACAGGGGTGCAAACTTCTTCGGATCACGAAGACCCAGTTGCTCAGCCACCTCCAGCCGCAGGGCGCAAAGTTGCGTCAACGCCTTGTATTTCTTGCCACAGAGGATGAAGACCATGTCACCTGTCTTCGCCCCACACTGCTCAGCCAGGGCACGCACCTCGTCGGGCGAGTAGAATTTGTCGATCGACGACTTCGTGCCACCCTCGTCCATGCGGATCCAGATCAGCCCTTTCGCACCCACCTGCGGACGTTTCACGAACTCAGTCAGTGCATCGATCTGCTTGCGCGTATAGGTGGCGCAACCCGTAGCGGCAAAGCCCGTAACATACTCAGCATCATCGAACACAGAGAATCCATGCCCGTGAGCCAAAGCAGTCAGGTCGGCGAACTCCATGCCAAAACGCAGGTCGGGTTTATCCGAGCCATAACGCTCCATGGCCTCGTGCCACGTCATGCGACGGAAGGCCTCCGTGTATTCGATGTTCATCACCTCCTTGAACATAAATTTCGCCCAACGCTCGAACACCTCCAGAATATCCTCCTGCTCGACGAACGACATCTCGCAGTCGATCTGTGTAAATTCGGGTTGCCGGTCGGCACGCAGATCCTCGTCACGGAAGCAGCGCACAATTTGGAAATATTTGTCGTAGCCCGCCACCATCAACAGTTGCTTGAGGGTCTGCGGGGATTGGGGTAAAGCATAAAATTGGTTGGGATTCATGCGGCTCGGCACCACAAAATCCCGCGCACCTTCGGGCGTAGAGCCGATCAGGTAGGGCGTTTCGATCTCCAAAAACCCCTCGTTATCGAGGAAACGGCGGATGGCCTGTGCCATGCGGTGGCGCAGGATGATAGCCCGCTGTAACGGCGGACGGCGCAGATCGAGGTAACGGTACTTCATGCGCAGGTCGTCGCCACCGTCGGAAACCTCTTCGATGGTGAAGGGCGGAGTCTGCGCCTCATTGAGGATGTGAATCGTCTCGGCAGCAACTTCCACGTCACCGGTCGTCATCTTCGAATTCTTTGCCGAACGCTCGATCACCTTGCCGGTTACCTGAATAACATATTCGCGACCGAGTTGCTCGGCCGTGGCTTTAGTCTGAGGCGACGACTGTTCGGCAATAACGATCTGCGTGATGCCATAGCGATCCCGCAAGTCGATGAAAGTCATGGCTCCCAAGTTGCGTACTTTCTGCACCCAGCCTGCGAGGATGACCGTTTCGTTCACGTTTTCGGCTCTCAAACAGCCGCACGTATGAGTTCTGTACATAGCTATCTATTGTTTATCTGATTTTCTACTCTTTGTAACTTACAAAGATAAATAAAAAAGGTGAAGAAACGGTTTTGAAAATGCAAAATAATTTAAGAACCCGTTTGAATTTGTTACCGAAGTTATTTGAGAGGTCTTTTTGTTCCTGTTTTTGTGCTGTAAATCCGATTTTAGCGAGCTAAATGAGGATTTATAGAGCGAAAAGAACGAGATTAATAAATTTGAAACAGCTTCTTATTACCGA
>JAVXCD010000061.1:0-9667 GCA_036659655.1 Alistipes sp. | reverse complement strand
GGTCGCAAAGGCACGGTGCTGATTGCCTTTGCGACCTCTCGACAGGCTCGAGGATCGTGTGAAATTGAGCGAGTACCCTTTGCGACCTCTCGACAAGCTCGAGGATCGTATGCTTTTCAAATACCCCCGTGCGCTTGCAATAGACAGAAAATTGTATATTGTGTCTATTTTTTCTTGGGCTCAATGTAGAGTTCGAAGATCAACGGCGTGAAAGCCGGGATCTCGGTGCTGACCGTCGTAATCTTCGGCGTGGTGGTCGTTGACTCGCCCGCGCCGTATCCGTTGCCATACATACCGCCATACATTCCATTGCCGTAGTTGCCGTAATAGCCATTGTAGTACCCGCCATAATAGCCGTTACCACCGTAATAGTTGTTGGCATAGTTGTAGTAATTCATGTAGTCGTAGTTCGAACTGCTGCTACCGCCCGAAGTGGTGGTGCTACCGTTTTTGCCCGACGAGCCATAAGCATTTGTAGAGGTGGTGATTAATGCCGCCCACTGTCCATAGCGCAGATTCGGCACGGTGTAGTAGAATGCCTGAATCATTCCCCCGTCTTTGGGGACATAACTCAACGCTGTACCCGTTGACTTCACTTCGCCGTAAATAATTTTCTTCACCTCGTCGATGTTGGTGTCAAAAATAAACCCGTCGAGAAAGCGTCCGATATACCATATTTTTGCCGTACCATCCAATTTCACCGTATCGGTGAGTTTTTCCAGCCCCTCGTAAGCTTTATCCTTATGGAATCGTTTGACCAAAGCCTCCGAAATTTGGGTCTCCATCCCGTCGAATGCCGCATAAGGTTCGTAGATGGATTTGTAACGTTCTATGCCGGGAACGACCGTATAATTAAACTTCGTTTCGGGCTTAAATAGGTAATTCACATACACTTGTGGAATTGAGTCCACCGCATTGCGCCATGCAAAACCATCGTCATAGGGCTTGGTGTCATCCGCACGCGAAGTGCTTCCGCGACGCATCGACTTGTCTTCTTTCTTCTTCACCGGCTTGAGTGTTCCGTTTTTCTCGGCAAACATATCCACATTGCCACCCTCGCGCCGCAGGGGATTGTAGATGGTATCGGTCACCTCCATGGTCACCACCAGCGGCCGGCCGGCATCCAACGCATACTGCCCTTCGTAGCCACCGCTGCCCTGCAGACCCGATCCGACGACCGACGAAGGCATGTAAAGTTTCACTTTTGTACCGTAATACAACTTGATTGTCTTGGGAAATCCGTGTACCTTGGCATACTCCTCACCCAGCGTTAACTCGTTGCGAAATGCGAGTGTCGTGCCCTCCATCATGGTGATGGTGTTGGACGCACAATATTTGTATAACGGCACATAACGGGTATATTTGGTGTACACACCCTGCTGTGCCGCAATGGTTTCGTCTCGCGAGAGCGCCACGTTACCCGACAAATCGCGCCCGGTAAAGGTGAATTTCACCCATACGGCCGTATCGTTGATGGCACGTCCCGTTGTTTCACCCAGCCGCTCGACATCGACATAGTAGCCGCCTTTCTTCTGATAATTCTCCAACAAATCCTTGTGGTTGATCGCCATCCACGCCTTCAAAGCCTTGCCTTCATATTCGTTGTACGAGGCGGTTTCCTCTTCTGCGCAAGAGCCGAGCACCAATAGGCTGACAATCGAAGCACACACTAAACGTCCAATAGATTTCATATCTGAATTTAATTTTTCTTCACTGCATTAATTGTAAAAAGAATCGCCACAGGACTCTCCTTGGCAATAATTCCCATCGGTTTGGTCCCGTAAGCCATGTTGTAACTCATGTACGCCTCGACAATGTCCCCGTCGCGACAACCTGCTAACGCCAATTCAAGGCCTTTTAGTATTTGTGTTTCGCCCAATGTCACCACCATGGGTTCGAAAGACCAAAACTCCGTGTTCAACCCCACCGCCTCATAGGCCTCCTTCAACAGCGGATCATTGGAAAAATAGGGCATTATCTTGTCGGTGATATTTTTGTAATCAAAGACATACATCCGGAACGTTATGGAGACATTATCGCCATATTCCACCAGCGCCTTACCGGTTCGTTCCGGATTGTAAACATCGAAAATATAGCGGTACACCCTATCTCCGCTCACCGAATAATAGGGCAACTGATCTCCCGCTGTTTTATTTGCCTCGGCGATCAACTTAGGTTCGTGCGCAGAGGTTAAGAACGACTCCAGTTTCTTTTGCTGATCGGGCAATACGGTGTCTTCCTGCGAGCAACCCACCACAAGGGCAAGCGACAAGGATAAAAGGAATATGGAAACTATTTTTTTCATTGGCATATTATCGTGCAAACTTACGAAAAAAAATTCACATTGATAGTTTTTCTCACAAAATTACACTTCTTAGCACTATCTTTGTCGCATTGTTTGAACGAGAAAAAATGGAAACGGGAAAATTGAAGGGACACGCAGCCTTGTGGGTTGCCAATGTGATCTGGGGGCTGAATGCGCCCATCTGCAAAAGCGTGCTCTACTCGGAGTCTCACCCGCAGGGGGTTAGTCCCTTCGCACTGAGCGTCTACCGCATGGTCGGAGCATGTCTGTTGTTTTGGATCGTTTCGATTTTCACCAAGCGCGAACACGTCACCCTGCGCGATATGGGGCTGCTGTTTCTGGCCTCCGTATTTGGTATTCAGCTCAACCAGATGCTCTTCCTGTGGGGTCTTTCGCTGACTTCCCCGATCGACTCATCGATCATCGCCACGGTTGTTCCGGTGCTGACCATGGTGCTGGCCACGCTCTTCCTGCGCGAGCCGCTCACATGGCTCAAGGCCTCAGGCGTATTCTTAGGTGCCGCAGGAGCCGTGATGCTGGTGCTCGTCAGTCAAAGCGATGGCGGACACATCAGCAGTGTCTCCGGAAATCTGCTTTGCATCGTCAGTGCCATCAGCTACGCGCTCTACCTCACAGCGTTCCGCAATGTGATTGTCAAATATTCGCCCGTCACCACCATGAAGTGGATGTTTCTCTTCGCCGCCATCGTGGCTCTGGTGGTCTACCGGCTGCCGCTTTTTGCTGTGGATTACAGCACACTTTCGCCCGAGACCTACCGTGGCATCGCCTATGTGGTGCTTGGGGCTACATTTATCTCCTATCTGATGATCCCGATCGCGCAACGTTTCCTGCGCCCGACTGTTGTCAGCATGTATAACTACGTGCAACCCGTTGTTGCGGTGGCCTTCACCGTCATCGCCGGATTGGACACACTCGGATTCACAAAGGCCGCTGCGGCCATGTGTGTATTTTTCGGTGTGTGGCTGGTAACCAAATCCAAGTCGCGCGCACAACTGGAGGCGGAAATGCAGAATAGGTCAACCGGCAAAACGCCTCTTTCATAAGAAACTTGTCGGACTGTCGCCGATCTGTCGAGCCGGGCAAACGGCAAGAATGGCTCGCAGCAGCACTTACCGCTGTGTGACCGTATAACTGTGCCTATCCACGCCCACCCCTTTGATGGTTAACCTTTTCCATGATTTCGGAAGCACGGTTTTACATTGACGGACACCCCGTGCTGTGACATCGAGGCCTCCAAAGCCGTTGATGACAGCCTGCAAAAGTCCGCCGGCACAGGTCGCAAAGTATGGATTTTGCGAGGTTGGAGTTTCGGCCAGCACACCAAATGGCGTGCGGATATTCGGTTGATAGCACCGCCGGAACATCTCCTCGGCTTTTTCGCGGTCTCCTAAACGGGCATATTGCACGCAAAAAGCCGAAAAAGACATGGCCGGGCCTTGTTGTTTGTCAATTTTATCGTCATAATAAACCATGTCACGGCGCAGTTGTGCGGGGTCGGTGACGATGCCTAACGGGTAACCTAACAGATTGACATCGGCCTGTTTAATCATCTGTCCTTCGTATCCTGCATATTCGAGAGTGACCCCCTCTGCCGAGCGGAGTATGCGGATATTACGAGCCAGATCACGCCATGCGGCAGGAATCGGTTCCCCGCAAAGACGTGCTGCCGAGATGGCATTGCGCAGCGCGCGGATGGCCGCAGCATTGGTGAAGGCATTGTCGTCGACACCTTCGGCGTATTCATCCGCCCCGACCACATGGAGGATCGAATAACTTCCATCCTCATTGCGCACAGCTCGGCTCACCCAGAAGTCGGCAACCGCCTGCAACACAGGCCAGCCCTGCGCACGCAACCAGCGTTTGTCCTGCGTCAGACAATAGTAGTTCCAGCAGGCAATGGCCACATCAGCAGAGATATGGTGTTCAAATTGTCCCGTGACGGCAAAGGTCGGACAGGCTTCCTGCCCTTTGTCGTCCGACTCCCACGGATAGAGCGCACCTTTATAGCCGTACATATCAGCCTTCTGCAATGCTCCCGGCAAGCGCGAAATCCGATAATCGATCATCGAACGAGCAATCGGTTCGTTGAGCAGGAGCATCGGCGGGAACATCCACAACTCGGTATCCCAAAAGATGTGACCGTTGTAACCCTGCGAGGAGAGACCCATGGGTGAGATGCTCAGCGCACTGCCGCCACGGGCATAGGAATAGAGGTTAAAGAGGGCAAAACGCACGGTGCGCTGCGCCTCCGGATCGCCCTCAATCTCGATGTCGCCCAGCCAAAGATCCTCCCACAAGCGTTTGTGAGCAGCCAGCACACGATCCACACCCTCATGAGAGACATAAATTACCTCCCGCTCCGTTTCGCTAAAGGGATCGAGGAAATCGCGGGTGGTGCAGACACTGCCGGCCAGCGCGAAGCCGATGCTTTCACCCTTTTTGAGCCGGATCGAGAGCCGTGCCGTCCGACGATCCCCACACGCATAGTCGAAGCGGCTACGGTCGTAGATATACATGGCTGCCGCAGCCGTTCGTTGACCACCGGAGACCGAAGTCGCATCCATGCACAGCATCTCAACGGGCATTTTGCCCGCCACAAACGACTTGTGCGTAGCATGCAACGTGCCGTAGTCGTAATCGTCGGGCACCTCCATGCGGTTTTCAAAATACACCTCTGCATCTTCGAGAGCTGTCAGTTGTACCGTGAGCAGACCCGCATGGGGCATATTTCGCAGTGCCACAACGGAGTAGTGCACCTCAACACGGTTGTCGGCCGTGAATTGCGTATGGTGCGCAGCCCGACGCATATCGATCTGCTGCTGCCAATGCGCTATATTTGTCGTGTCAACCTGTCGCCCGTCTACATACATCGTGAGGCCGAAAGGATTGACCCCGCGCAGCACCTGCGTAACTCCGCTGCGGGGGCTGATGTCAAAGACGTGATTGAGCATCAGGTGTCGAATCGAAAAAGGCTCTTTCCATGGCAAAATGCCAATGGTTCCGTTGGCCACGGGGGCTCCGATATAGGGCGCTTTGAAGTCGTTGGTGCCGACAGTCCAGCCCTCTTCACCGGCCGCAACCGTGCGCACACAGCACACCGTCAGAAGAATAGCTACATATATACTTAGGGGTGTATGTGTCATTTATACCTATTAAGCGTTGAATTATTTTTTAGAAACTGTTTGAATTTGTTACTGAAGTTATTTGAAACAGTTTCTTACATCGAAGCAGCTAATTTCGCCGAAGTCACGCCCTGCGAATCTTTCGCCCAGTCGCCACGTGCACGCAGCACCTGTTCGATGATGTCCCTCACAGCACCGTATCCCCCCTTGAATTCCGAGACGTAGCGCGCGGCCTCCACCACCTCGGAGACAGCATCCGCGGGACAAACAGGAATGCCCACCGCCCGCATACACTCCAGATCGGGGATGTCGTCACCCATATAGATAACGTTCGCAGGGTTCAGCCCCTCCTGCGCAAAAAATTCGTTCATGGCGGCGATCTTATCCATGCAATCCAAATAGGTGCGCGACACGCCCAGCATTTTGAGGCGATTTTCGAGCGTGCGGCCTCTGCCGCCTGAGATGATGCAGACCTTGTAGCCCATGCGAATGGCATAGGCAATGGCATAGCCGTCTTTCGCGTTGTAGCGGCGGATAAAATCCCCGTCTACCGTAGGGGTAATCCCCCCGTCGGTCATCACCCCGTCAACATCGAAGATGAAGGCTTCGGTTTTCGCTATATCTTCCTTGAAGTTTCCCATATATTTTCACTTATTATAGAGTATATTTTTCTTAGTTGTTCCTGTTCTGCGAGCATTGTCAGGTGTCGCTGCTCTGTGGCAAGGTCATGACGTACAGCCGGTCCCGTTTGCACCTCAGCGGGCAAGTCGGCATCGACAGCCTTGGCCGCCGTCTCGGCAATCAGCGGCTTCAGTACCTCGAACGACACACCGGCCTCACGGGCAATCGTCGCACCAAGGGCATACATGTGATTGGCAAAATTGCAGGCAAAAACACCTGCCAAATGCACTTTTGACCGCAACGTGGAGTCGGCATAGATGACCGTAGGGCTCAACACCCGGGCAAATGTCTCCAATTGCGTGCGAAGTTCCGGAGTCGAGGTTTCGAGAAAAATCGGGATCTGCGAAAAATCCACCTCACGCCCTTTGGTGAAGGTCTGGAGTGGATAGAACACCGCCCGCCGCGCATATTTCGCCGGCAGTACGTCCAGCGCGACACTTCCCGCAGTATGTGCCACCACGGCCGTAACGGGAATAGGCAGGCTGGCGGCGAAGTCTCCGACCGCTCCGTCACTCACCGCGATCAGGTAGATGTCGGCTTGCGCCAACTGTGCGGGGTCACTCGTCCACACCGTCTGAGCGATTTGAGCCACGGCGCAAGCTCGCTCGGCATTGCGTGCAAAGAGCTGTACAAGTGTAAGATCACTTTTTGCAATGGCACGGGCAAGTGCCTCTGCCAGATTTCCGCTACCGATGATAACTACCTTTTTCATGACTTAGAAACTGTTTGAATTTGTGACCAAAGTTATTTGAAAACTATTTTTGTTCCTGTTTTTGTTCTGTCAATCCGATTTTAGCGCGCTAAATAAGGAGTTATAGGGCGAAAAGAGCCGAAAAGAGGAGATTAATAAATTTAAAACAGCTTCTTACATGTCTATCAGTCGCGTGTTGTCCACCGCCTCCGTGGCTGTCTCGGCGATCTTTATGAGTTCTTCGTTGACAGCACGCATCTCCGGGCTATCCGCGAGATTCACTTTTGTCTGACCATGGTGCTCCACTTGCTCGATCACATTGTGGAGTGTCAGCGTATGAATATCTTTCGCCGGTGCAAAGGCCAACTCTTTGTCGGTCTCTCCACCACGCACAGCGATCAGCAACTCAGCCCTCGCTAACTGGTAGAGCACATCGTTGATAATACGAGTGGGCAGATTCAGCCTACGGCGAACCTCCTCGGCTGCCACCGCCCCGCCGGACTCACTAAACTGCCGCACGATGACCAGCATCACCGCCAGCATCACCCTGCGGCGTTGGTCGTAACTAATAAGCAGCGACTCGCGCTCCTCGGCAAACTTGTCGATATTTTGGTACGCAAAAGCGAGTTCGCCGCCGAAGAGCAGAATCTGCCACGAGGTCTGCATCCAGATCAGGAACAGCGGTAACGCGGCAAAACTGCCGTAGATCGCGTTGTAGGAGGTCATCCACTGCTGCACATACACGTAACCCCATTGAAACAGGAGAAACATCGTGCCCGCAACCATACCGGCCATCAGAGCACTGGCAAAACGCACTTTGGTATTAGGAATGACGATATAGAGAAAGGTGAACATGATCCAGATGACGATCATTGAGGCTATTTTCGAGACGACAACAAACAGCAGCGTCTCGTCGAACCCCAACAGATTTTGTGCATAGGTGGTCATGGCATTTGCGATGACCCACAGCAGCGGAGCCACCATGACCACAGCAATGTAATCGGTGTATTGACGGGTCATGCTGCGGGAGACCTTGACCTCCCAGATGTTGTTGAACGCATTTTCGATGGAGCTGAACACTTTGATTACCGCCCAGAAAAGCATCACAATACCCACCAATGCCACCACACCGCCTTGCGTACGAGCCAGCGTCTTGTCGGCAAATTCGACCAAATAGTCGATGATGGCGGGGTTCTGCGGGAAAGTGGCGTAGAGGTTGTCAATGAGCCCCTCAGCCAAACCAAAGCCCTTGACCACCGCGAAAATCAGTGCGGCGATCGGCACCAGCGACATCAGGGTGTAGAACGTCAGCGAAGCACTGCGCACCATCGTACCGTGCTCCATCAAACCGCGCGCCGTGTAGAACAGCAACCGGTACTGTTGCACAAGCCACCTCACAAGGGAGCTGCGATACTCGCTCGTATCTTTGTCGAAGATGGTATCGGTGAAAAATGTCACTATTTTTTTCATGCCTAAGAAACCGGTTAATGAAGTAGAGAAAACAAGTATTGCGCTATTTTTATAAATTGTTCAAAAGTAGTTATTTTAATCGAATTGCCCAAAAACGGTTGTCTATTTTTGTGAAAGCAATGCGTTCGTCACCCCCCTCTTTGATGCCCAACTGTGTCACGATCCGGGCTGTTGAGAGCGGGAAATCATGCTTCAGCACCTCCACTTTATGCCCACGCAACGAGCGTTTCAACTCTTTGGGGTTATAGGCCTCAATTCGCTCAATGGCAAACACCCGCCCCAACACCTCGTCGACCGGCTCGCAGGCAAATCCGTAGCCGTTGTTGCTCCAAATGTCGGCCACTCCGCGCAGCGATTGACAACTCAGGCGCGCCTTCTGCAACGCCACATCGGGCAAAATGAGCCAATGGTATTTTTCGGGTTCAAACGCCGTTGTACAAGGGCTATTATTCACTTCCGCCAACGGATAGGTGCGTTCTCCGCGGCCGACAGCAACGGCCGACAGGGTGGATTCCGTGTGGTCGGCATAGATCACCACCTCCTTGCATTCATCGCCCAGAGAGACCACCTCGACACGACACGTTCCGAAGAGACGAAAAGCCTCATCAACATCAAACAGTGGCGAATTTTTCAGACACAACCGCCCCGATACCCGTTCAATTTCGGGCATCAGCGCCAACACATTGGGCGAGCACTCCTCCAACCGCACCCGCTTGTGTCCCGCTGCATCGCGCCGGTCGGGATCGGCATACACCCAGTCAAAGTGTTCGGCCGTAGCACGCAAAAAATCCTCGGCCGCAGCACAGATTACCTCCACATTCCGCACCCCCAGTCGATGCAAATTATCTGCCGTGATGCGTGCCAGCACCTCGTCGCGCTCCAGCGCCACAACCCGGCGGAAGCGTTTCGAAAGAGCAAGTGCATCGACACCTAACCCGCAGGTCAGATCCAGCACCGCCTCCCCGGAGATCGATTTGCGATCCGCACACTCCTCACTCGAAGCCTGCTCGAAGGCCAACGGCGGCAGCACACATTGCGCGGCGGCATACGTCGGCAACTTCGCACGAGCCCGTGTCAGGTACTTCACCTGCGTGGCGACAAGTTGCCGTTGTACAATGCGACTGTCGAGAGCCACCTCCAGCGGGTTGCGCCCAAGATTCTCGGCAATAGCCTGTTGCACTTCAGCAGAGAGTAACTGCGTATATTCTGTGATGGTCATCATCGGTGCAAAGATACCGTTTTTTTCGATTCCCGTTCAGATTTAGAAGCTGTTTGAATTGGTTACCGAAGTTATTTGAGAGCTATTTTTGTTCCTGTTTTTGTCCTGTAAATCCGATTTTAGCGAGCTAAATGAGGATTTATAGGACGGAAACTGGG
>JAVXCD010000060.1:0-9671 GCA_036659655.1 Alistipes sp. | reverse complement strand
CTTGCGACCTCTCGACAAGCTCGAGGATCGTGCACTTTCAAGTACCTTGCGACCTCTCGACAAGCTCAAGGATCGTGCACTTTCAAGTACCTTGCGACCTCTCGACAAGCTCGAGGATCGGGCACTTTCAAGTACCTTGCGACCTCTCGACAAGCTCGAGGATCGGATGGGTATTTTTATCAATAGGAGATACTGCTTGATCCGCAACTGCCGGTCGGAGCAATGAAAAGAAGTTGCCGGTCAGTCAGGTGGAGCATGGAGCCTAATTTTGGATTGGCTCACGGACAGCGAGCACCTGCGACACGCGGTCGGCAATCATCTGTGGGGTGATCTCGCGCAGGCAGCGGTAATCGCCATATTTGCATGCTTGTTTGCCGTAGACAGAGCAGGGGCGACACGGCATATCGATTTGTAAAACGCCGGCTTCGCCACAACCATACCCTAAAAATCCGAGGGACGGATGGGTTGCGCCCCACACCGATACAACCGGTGTGGCCACCAAGGCGGCTAAGTGCATGACCAGAGAATCCATCGAAACCACGCAGTCCAAATGTGAGATTAAGTCGATCTCCCCATCCAATTTCACCTTGCCATACAGGGCGGTGGCATTGGGATACAATCGCTCCATCTCCTGTGCAAAAGCGCCTTCGTCACCGCCTCCGCTGTGGATGAAGACTCGGTCGTAACGCTCACAAAGCAAGCGCATAGCCTCGCGGCTTTGTGCGATCGGATAGGTCTTGCCGGTTTGTGCGGAGAAGGGGGCGAACCCGATCCATGTTCCGGTTTTTTCGCCCATGGGATTGGGGCGCAACGGCTTTGTGGCGGGCGTGGGGTCGTCAAATTGATAGCCCAGTTTGCGGAACGTGTCGCAATAACGTATGACGGTGTGTTTGAGGGGTACAGCGCAGGTCTCCCCGCTCTTGAGCCGCATCCACTTTTCGAAATGTCCTTTGTCGATGTGTGCCATTTTGACTCCGCGCAGACACAGAGCCAAGCGAAAAATCTTCGAACGCAGCACGTCGTGCACGTCTGCGACTCCGTCGATACCCATTTTTCGCACCTCGCAGGCTAATTTATACATTCCTTTGATGCTGTGATGGGTCTCTTGCGGATCAACGGGCATAATCTCGACTCCCAGCCCTTCGAAAAACGGTTTGAAGATCAACTTGGTCGCCACCGTGATTTTTAGTGTGGGATAGGCATCTTTCAGTGCACGCAACGCGTGAGGCAACATGGCAACATCGCCCATTGCCGACATTCGTATTACCAGCAAATGCTGTGGTAGAGTTTTATTTTCCTTTGGCATAAAGCACGGGATTGAGCGCAGGATCGTTATACATTTTCATCTGCTTATAGGTCTTCATATATTTCCGACCGGTCTCAATATCCTCGATCAACTCTTCGATGGCTGTCGAGAGATCGACTCGCTGTGAAAGCAGCACATCCAATTTTTGCTGACAGGTGGCACGGTGCGCATCATCTACATCCGTGCGCGTTGCCTCACAGCCCATGTGATAAATCTTTAGAGCCAATATCGACAGGCGATCAATAGCCCATGCCGGAGTTTCGGTGTTGAGCGTTGCACCGGTCATTATCTTGACGGACTTGTATTTGTCCAGCAGATAGGAGTCGATATACTCCACCATGTCGGTACGATCTTGATTTGACTTGTCAATGCGGCGTTTGATTTTCAATGCGGTCACAGGGTCAATTTGCGGATCTCGGATAATGTCCTCTAAGTGCCACTGTACTGTGTCGATCCAGTTTTTTAGATAGAGCAGGTGGTTGATGGAACCCGTTTCGAACGGATTCTCAATTTCGTGGTCTACATCATCGTGAAGATGATACGCTTCGATCACGCGGCTAAAAATTTTATTCGCATTTTCTGTAAACATGACTTCGTGTTTTAATCTTGTAATTCTCGCAAGAAAATTATACCTTTGTCTGTGAATGATTAAACAAAGATAATGAATATTTATAAAAAAGCAATACTTACGCTGGTTTTGTTCTTGTCGGGCATTTTGATGCTTGAGGCACAGACCCGTGCAACCCGCGAAGAATACATAGATCGCTACAAAACCATCGCAATCGCCCACATGGAGCGTTATGGCATCCCTGCCAGCATCACCATGGCGCAGGGAATTCTTGAATCGGACTGCGGCAATAGCCGCCTGTCGACCGAGGGCAACAACCACTTTGGCATCAAATGCAAAAGAAACTGGACCGGAGACAAGATCTATCACGATGACGATGCCAAGGGTGAATGTTTCCGTCAATATCCCTCGGCCGAGGCCTCGTATCTCGACCATGCGCAGTTTCTCGATGAGCAGCCGCGCTACGACTCGCTGTTTGCTTACTCGTCTACCGACTACAAGAGTTGGGCGCGCGGATTGAAGGCTGCCGGTTACGCCACAGCACCCGACTATGCGCAACGACTGGTGAAAATCATCGAGGAGAGCAACCTCTATTTGCTGGATCAGGAGAACGGAGGCCGTCTGTATGCTACCCGACACACCTCGATGCAGGAAAATCCCGAGAAATGGTTTGCCGATGGGAGCAGCGTCACCGCGACTGCCGGCACGGCCGTTGATCCGGATAACTACCGCGTGACGATCAATGCCCACAATGGATACAACATATACAGCACCAACAATGTACACTATGTTTTGGCTAAGGAGAACGACACCTTTGAGAATATCGGGCGCAACTTCCGCCTCTCGCCGCGCAATCTGCGGAAGTTCAACGATCTGAAAAAAGAGGCGCAGCCGATGACGGGTGAGGTGGTCTACATCGAACGGAAAAAGAAAAAGTGGGAGGGAAATGCCTTGCTGCATACCGCTCGCGAGGGCGAGACGGCTTACGCTGTCGGACAATCCTATGCGATCCGCACCCGTTCGATCGAGAAACTCAATAAATTGGACGATAAAAGCGTTCTTATGCAGGGACAGAAAATAAAGATCAGATAAAACAGACACCAGATGGAAACTACCTCACTTAGAGCCAAGATTTTAGAGACTATTGTTCGCAAGTCAACTCTCAAACAGAAAATTTTCGACAACACCTTCTCGGTTTTCAACGAGTTGAAAGAGGCGTTGCTGGAGATGTCCTCGGAGATGGACGATGAGTTGGATGGCAAACTCGACCGCCGCGTGCGTCTCGAATACCGCGATCGGGGCAAATTCGAAGCACAGTTGCAGATTGCAAATGACCTGCTGATTTTTCAGATGCACACCGATATTTTCGAATTTGACTCCAACCACATCATCTGGCAAAACCCCTATGTACAGGCCGATAAAGCCAATTCGTACTGCGGAGTGATTAACATCTATAATTTTCTCTCGGACTCGTTCAAATTCAATCGGAATGCCGACGAAGGCTACATGATCGGGCGGATATTCATCAACCGCGAGAAGTCCTACTTTGTGGAGGGCAAGCACCAAACCTCCCTGCGTCCCATGAATTTTGGCAAGAGTGAGATCAGTCGCGAAGCACTGATCGCCATGCTGGAGTCGGCCATTCACTACGCCATCAACTTCGACCTGCTTATGCCCCCTTACGATGATAATAAGCGTGTGACGGTCGATCAGTTCAATACCAAGATGGATAACTCGAAATTTGTGACCGGCAAGCGGCGGGGGTATCCTTTTAATGTAGATGATATTTAAGAAATTAGTCTTGTGAAAAAAATACTATTGCTGGTGTTTTGTGCTGCGATCATTGCCACGCAAGCGCAAAATTACAAAGATATTGCGCGGCTGCGTGCGATGAACCAAGGGGTGACCGGCATTCGAGGAATGGCCGACGGCGAGCATTACACCGTGCAGGAGAAAAATAATGTGGTCAAATACGCCTTTGCACAGGCCGGTGCGGGCGAGAACCTGCTACCTGCGCTGGGGGAGAAGTTCGATCTGGAGGAGTACCTGCTGTCGCCCGACGGACATACGCTGCTTGTGGCGGAGGGTGCGCGGCCGATCTACCGCCATTCTTACACCACGCGTTATCATTTGGGTACCGCCGAGGGGTTGCAACCGATTCTGAGCGACATGCAGCAGCCTCGAGATGCGTCGTTCTCGCCCGACGGGCGGCAAATTGCCTTTTCGAACAACAACAATCTATACTTATATAATATTGCAACCCGCAAAGTGGAGCAACTGACCCAAGACGGTGCGTGGAACCGGATCATCAACGGCACCACGGACTGGGTCTATGAGGAGGAATTTGGCTTCACACAAGCCTACGCCTTTTCACCCGACAGCCGGAAGATTGCCTACCTGCGTTTCGACGAGAGCGAGGTGCCCGTGTTCGAGATGATGCGTTACGACAGCACGCTCTACAACAAGGCCTATTCGTTCAAATACCCCAAGGCAGGCGAGCCTAATTCGACGGTGCAACTCTGGCTCTATGACCTTGCTTCTCATCGCTCGACACGCATCGACACCGGCGAGCAGACCGATCAGTACATTCCCCGCATCGGCTGGACACCCGGCGGATTGCTCTACTTCGACCGGCTCAACCGTAAGCAGAACCACTTCGAGGTGGTGCTGTGTCGTGCAAACGGCACACAACAGATTATTTACGACGAGCACTCGCCCCGTTACGTTGAACGTGTGGATCAGCAGACGGTGACCTTCGTCGATGAAGATCGGTTTATCGTGCGGCAGGAGACCGCCACGGGTTACATGCACCTTTATTTATATAGTGTCAGCCACGGACGACTCAACGCCATCACCGCCGGGCGGTGGGAGGTGACAGGGATTGTTGCGGTGACCGACCAGCAGATTTACTACCTCTCCACCGAAACATCCCCCCTGCGGCGTAATCTTTACCGCATCCGTTTCGACGGAAGCGACAAGCAGCGGCTGACCTCCGGAGAGGGAATCTACACCATTGTTCCGAGTGAAAAGATGAACTACTATGTGTCGACCTTCTCAAACGTTTCGACTCCGAATCGGGTGGAGATCTGTGCGGCTGACGGAAAGGTGGTGCGCACGTTGAAAACAAATAAGAAGCTGCGCAAAGTGCTCTCGGAGACGGCTCGTCCGCAGAAAGAGTTCTTCACCTTCGTCACAGAGCGGGGGGACACGCTCAACGCCTTCCTGATCAAGCCACGCGATTTCGATCCCTCGAAGAGATACCCGGTGCTGCTGACCCAATATTCGGGCCCCGGTTCTCAGGAGGTGAAAGACCGCTGGTCGGTGGATTGGGAGGATGCGTTGGTCGATGCCGGCTATGTGGTGGTCTGTGCGGATGGCCGCGGTACGGGTTTCCGCGGGGAGACTTTTAAGAAACAGACCTACGGACAAATGGGTGCGCAGGAGATTGAAGATCAACTTTCGACGGCCAAATACATGATCTCGCAACCTTACATTGATCCTGCGCGTGTAGGCATCTACGGCTGGTCCTATGGCGGATTCATGGCTCTGGGCTGCGCGTTCAAGGGGGATGGTTTGTTCAAAATGGCCATTGCTGTTGCACCCGTCACCTCGTGGCGTTTCTACGACTCGATTTACACGGAGATCTACAACGACTTGCCGCAGGACAATGCGGCGGGCTACGACGACAATTCGCCGCTCAATTTCGCCAACCTCTTCAACGACAAGCGCACCCGGCTGCTACTCATTCACGGCACGGCGGACGACAACGTTCACTTTCAGAACACCATGGAGATGACCCGCGTGCTGAACCGGCTGGGCAAGCAATACGACATGATGGTCTATCCCGATCAGAACCATTCGATGATGCCAGACGACCGTAATAACGTGCGCTGCAAGATGGTGGAATACACGTTGCGCAATTTGTAGTGTGGCACAGTGGCCTTCCGAATGTCTGTGAAAAATCCGGGAGGAATCCATCTGGTCTCTGTGTAAAATCATTTAGAAGCTGTTTTAAATTTATTAATCTCGTTCTTTTCGGCTCTTTTTGCCCCGGTTTTCGCCCTGTAAATCCTCATTTAGCTCGCTAAAATCGGATTAACAGGACAAAAACAGGAACAAAAATAGTTCTAAAATAACTTCGGGAACAAATTCAAACAGTTTCTTATTTCTATTGTTCTTTCTCCGGAGCAAACCCCGAATTTTTTATAACTTTGTCGCAAAATTAGAAAATGGTATGGTACAAAATAAAAAGTCGCAACTAACACCCCAAAAGATCAAGTGGATCTGGTACATTGTTTTTGCACCCATTGCCTTGATCGTCTTGATGTTGCTTCTGACGGCGACAGGTCTTTTCGGCCGCATGCCTTCGTTCGAGGAGTTGGAAAACCCCAAGAGCAATTTGGCCACAGAGATCTACTCCGAAGACGGCAAGGTGATCGGTACGTTCTTTGTGCAAAACCGCTCCTATGTGCAATATGCCGATCTTTTCCCGACGGACTCGACACTTCACATTGCACTTGCCGGTCACGAGGTGCCACCCATCATCGCAGCCCTGATCTCGACCGAGGATGCCCGTTTCCGTGGCCATGCCGGCATTGATCTACTGTCGCTGGTGCGTGTGGGTGTGAAAACCATCGCATTGCAGAACTCATCGCAGGGCGGAGGAAGTACCATTACTCAGCAATTGGCTAAGAACCTTTTCCCGCGGGACACCGTGCGTAATCGCGGTAAAATTATGCGGACGACAAAATTAGTGTTTTCGAAATTCAAGGAGTGGATCACGGCCTTGAAACTCGAATACAACTATACCAAAGAGGAGATTGCGTCGATGTACCTCAATACGGTTGCTTTCGGATCGAATGCCTATGGCATCAAGTCGGCAGCTCACACGTTTTTCAACAAGGAGCCCGATGAGCTGAATGTGCAGGAGGCTGCTATGTTGGTGGGGGTGGTGAATGCCCCGACGCGTTACTCCCCCGTTTCGAATCCCGATAACGCCCTTGTGCGGCGGAACACCGTGCTCTCGCGGATGGAGGATGCGGGTGCGCTGACAAAAAAACAGCGGGATTCGCTGAGTGCTCTACCGATTGCGCTCAACTACAAACCCATTTCTCACAACGAGGGACAGGCAACCTATTTCCGTGAGATGTTACGCTTGGTGATGAATGCCGAGAAACCCTCGCGCAGGCAATTTAACAATGACTGGGACTACGAACAGGCAGTGAAAGAGTATGACAGTAACCCGTTGTATGGTTGGTGTTTGAAGAATCTCAAGGCCGACGGCACCCCCTATAACATTTATCGGGACGGTCTGAAGATCTACACGACCCTCAATGCTTCGATGCAGGAGTATGCCGAGCAGGCGGTACAGAAGCAGATGGCCACGGAGATTCAGCCGCAGATGGATGCTCAATACAGGCGCACGAAAGTGTTGTTTCAGGAGCTCAATACGGAGGAGCGGGAGAAACTGATCAAACGGGCCATGCGTGCCTCCGACCGGTTTCGGGAGATGAGAAACGATGATATGGACGAGGCGACGATCTACGCGAGTTTTGAAAAACCCGTGCAGATGAAGGTCTTCACCTACAAGGGCGAACGGGATACGATGATGTCGCCACGTGATTCGATCCTGCACCATAAACGCATCATGCGGGCTTCGTTTGTGGCGGTGGATCCCCGCACCGGATTTGTCAAAGCCTATGTCGGCGGGCCTAATTTTCGCTATTTCAAATACGACATGGCCAAGCAGGGCAAGCGTCAGGTGGGTTCGACCATCAAACCATTTGTCTACACCTTTGCCATCGACCATTTAGGGCTTTCGCCCTGTACGCCCGTGCCGAACCTGCCGGTGACGATCGAGACCCCCAACGGTACCCCGTGGTCACCCAGAGAGGCCAGTCGTGTGGCGCAGGACGGCGAAATGCACCCCTTGAGTTGGGGGTTGGCACGCAGCCGCAACAACTATTCGGCGTGGATCATGAAGCAGGCTAAGCAGCCGGAAGCGGTGGCGGAGTTCATCCACAACATGGGTATCCGCAGCTATATTGATCCGGTACCCGCTTTGTGTCTGGGCACGTCGGAATCCAATGTTTTCGAGATGACGAGTGCTTTTTCGACCTTTGTCAACGAGGGTGTACACCACGACCCGATCTTTGTGACGCGTATCGAAGACCGACAGGGAAATCTGATCGCCAGTTTCATCCCGCAATCGCAAGATGCTATCAGTGAGCGTACGGCCTATACGATGCTGACCATGCTTCAAGGAGTGGTGAATGCCGGTACGGCGGGGCGGCTCAAGTGGATGTTTGATCTTGCCGGGGTGGAGATAGGCGGTAAAACAGGTACGTCGCAGAAAAATATCGATGCGTGGTTTATGTGCGTGACACCCAAACTCGTGGCCGGCGCATGGGTCGGAGGCGAAGATCAGTCGGTGCATCTCTCCTCGCGAGGCGAGGGTGGTGTGGTTGCACTGCCTATCGTGGGCGACTTTCTCTCGCGGGTCTACAACGACGGGCGGTTAGGAATCAGCAAGAGCGATCAATTCATTCGCCCCGCAGTCATGCCTCAGTACGATTGCAGCGAATCGGCTGAGTCGGAAGACGGCATTTCGCAGAACGACGAATTTTTTGATTAGCTAAATATGACACAACAGTTTGAGACGATGAAAATTGCAATTGTGGGTGCCAGCGGTGCTGTTGGCCAAGAATTTTTGAAAATTTTGGAGCAACGTGCGTTGCCTATCGACGAGTTGCTACTGTTTGGCTCGGAGCGCAGCGCGGGTCACACTTACTGCTTTCGTGGGAAGCAGATCACGGTGAAGTTGTTGCAGCATAACGACGATTTTCGTGGGGTGGATTTTGCCTTGACTTCTGCGGGTGCGGGCACCTCAAGGGAATTTGCCGAGACCATCACCAAATACGGTGCGGTGATGATCGACAATTCGAGTGCTTTTCGCATGGATGCCGACGTGCCTTTGGTTGTGCCGGAGGTGAATGCCGACGATGCGAAACAGGCTCCGCGGCGGATTATTGCTAATCCCAACTGCACAACCATCCAGATGGTGGTGGCATTGAATGCTATTGAAAAAGTGTCGCACATCAAGCGCGTACATGTGGCCACCTACCAGTCGGCAAGCGGCGCGGGTGCGGCAGCTATGGCGGAGTTGGAGAGTCAATATGCCGAAATCGGTGCCGGTCAACAGCCGACAGTGAACAAATTTGCTTTCCAATTAGCCTATAACGTTATTCCGCATATTGATGTTTTCACCGACAACGACTACACCAAGGAGGAGATGAAAATGTATCATGAAACGCGAAAAATCATGCACTCTGACATCGAGGTGTCGGCCACCTGTGTGCGTGTTCCTGTGATGCGCGCCCACTCGGAGAGCGTCTGGCTCGAAACCGCATCGCCCGTCTCCACAGAGCAGGCGCGTGAGGCTTTTACCGCAGCTGCGGGGGTTGTGCTGATGGATGATCCGAAAAATAAGGTCTACCCGATGCCGCTGTTCGTTGCCGGCAAAGATCCTGTCTATGTGGGGCGTATCCGCCAAGATATTACTTGCGCCAATGGCCTGACATTCTGGTGTGTGAGTGATCAAATTAAAAAGGGTGCGGCTCTGAATGCCGTGCAGATACTGGAGACGCTGATCTGCTAAGAAGCTGTTTGAGTTTGTTATCCTGCCGAGTTGTAGCGTGGTTTTTCGATCCTTTACTGCCGCTCAAGATGACAGGTAGGACGAGTCCCCAAAGACAGATCTGAGTACGATCCTCGAGCTTGTCGAGAGGTCGCAAGGGT
>JAVXCD010000059.1:0-9870 GCA_036659655.1 Alistipes sp. | reverse complement strand
CATCTAACTAATGTCACGCATGCCCATCTTATACCGATTAATCTTTCATAACAAAAAGATGCCTCTTCGTTACGTATGGGGTATTAGTTTCGATTTCTCAAAGTTATCCCCCTGTATAGGGTAGGTTGCATACGCGTTACGCACCCGTGCGCCGGTCGCCACCAAGTATTGCTACTCGTGCTGCCCCTCGACTTGCATGTGTTAAGCCTGCCGCTAGCGTTCATCCTGAGCCAGGATCAAACTCTCCATTGTAAAAATATTTTATAACTTAATAGAGTGACCTGACTACTTATTATTCCTTACTCAAAAGGAAATTGACAGATAAATACTACATTTCTTTTTCTCTCGAAATATAACCAGTAATTCAAAGAACCGTGTTGAAAAACATTTTCGCTTTTTTATATCGGCGAAAGGACTGCAAAGATAAACTATCTTTTTTAATCCTGCAAATATTTTTTCAAGAACTTTGCATTTTTTTGAAAAAACAATGTTTTGGATAGGTTAAAGCTCCTTTATTGTAAACTTTCGACCTGATTCAGAACACTCGTTTTTCTCAAACGCGGATGCAAAGGTAGGCGCTTTTTTTTAACATGCAAACATTTTTCCATCTTTTTTTTGCTAAATAGTAATTTTTCTTAGAATCTCTTTTCTATACCTATATAATATATAGGAAATCACTTTGTCGTTCGGCATATTCGGATTTTTTACTACTTTTGTGACAACTAAACAGAACAAGCGATATGAATTTCAAAAAACTCTCTCTCTTCATTCTGATTTTGCTCTTCGCAGATCAAGTACTGAAAATATGGATCAAGACACACTTCTCCCTTGGCGAGGCTATCACGGTCTGTCCCGATTGGTTTCAACTGCGTTTTATCGAAAACAATGGGGCGGCCTTCGGAATGCAGATCTCCGCAAACGGCGGGTTCGATTGGGGCAAACTTTTTTTGGGCATCTTCCGCGTGGTGATGATCGGATTTCTCGGCTACCTGCTCTATTATTTTATCAAGCGCAGAACCGACGTTCCAAAGGGAGTCATCATCGGTCTGGCGATGATCTTTGCCGGTGCCTTGGGCAACATCCTCGACAGTGCCTTCTACGGACTGATTTTTTCGGAGTCCACCCCCCTGACCGTAGCACACTTTGGGGGTCACTATGCGGGCTTTATGCTGGGGAAGGTGGTCGACATGTTCTATTTTCCGCTGTTTCAATGGAACGGCATTCCACGGATCTTTAGTTTTTTAGTCGATAGCGACAATTATTTTTTCGGCGCCATCTTCAACTTGGCAGATGCGTATATCTCTGTGGCTCTGGTCTATCTGTTAATTTTCCAATATAAATTTCTCAACAAATAGTTTTTTTCGGTGAAAACATGCGGATTTTCAGAAAAAAGTACTACTTTTGCACACCGATTCAATGGAATGCCCAGGTGGCGAAATAGGTAGACGCGCACGTTTCAGGTGCGTGTGTCGCAAGACATGCAGGTTCGATTCCTGTCCTGGGCACTAAAAAGAAGCAACTGATTATCAATCAGTTGCTTCTTTTTTTATCCACTTCTTGCTTACAAACTTTTCAGCGACAGCCGCACCGCCTCTTCGACACTCGCCGAGGAGTGCTCCTTGAGAATGGCACGCACCGCCTTGTCGGCCGCAGCCTTCGGGAAACCAAGCATGACCAGTGCTGCGAGAGTCTCTTCGTAGACCTCTCCACCACCAGACACAGCGGAGCCCACAGGTTCGTTGCCGAATGCTGCCATTTTGCCCGTCAGTTCCACAATGATTTTCTGCGCGGTTTTCAGCCCAAGTCCCTTGACGTTCTTCAGTAGGACGGCATTCTCGGTGGCAATGATGCTTTGCAGTTCACGTGTGGAATAAGTAGAGAGGATCATGCGCGCCGTATTTCCGCCCACACCCGAGACACTGAGCAGCAGCCGAAACAGATCCCGCTCGATTTTGGTCGAGAAACCGTAGAACTGCTGCACATCCTCCCGGACAATGTGATGCACATAGAGCTTTGCCGCGGTACTTTTTTCTATGTCGGCAAAAGTTTGGAGCGAAATATGCAGGTAATATCCCACACCCGTACAGTCTATAACGGCATAAGTAGGAGCAAGTTCGGCCACGTCGCCGCTTATATATTCGTACATAGATTCAAATTTTAGTTTCTGTTAGGCAAAAATAAAGATTTTTTCCTACCTTTGTGGGGCAAAAGCAGAATATTAATTAAAAATAACAATATCGGTATGAAAAAAATTCTTTTTACGGCGTTGATTGCTGTGCTCGGCCTGTCGAGTTGCACAGACAGTGGCAAAATCGGAACTGCGGCTGCCGCAGAAGAGACAAAAGTAATAACAAGCAGTGATATTGCCTATGTGCAGGTGGAGCAAGTGCTGGCTAAGTGCGATCTTTACCTCAACGAAGGGGCTGCTCTTCAGGAAAAAACCCAGAAGATACAGAAAAGTTGGGCTCAGAAGGAGCAAAGTCTGCAATATGAGGCTGTACAGCTGCAACAGAAATACCAGAAAGGGCTTATCACAAGCAATGATGCCGCCACACAGCAGAAGGATATAGAGCAGAAAGCCGCGAACTATCAAGGTGCTGCTCAAAAAGAGGGCAAGGCTCTCGAAGAGGAGAATTACGTATTTACCAACCGCGCACAGGATCTGCTGCAACGTGCCGTACTTGCCATGAATGCGGATAAGAAATACAAAATGATCCTCAACGCCAACGCATTGCTCGACGCAGATTCGACACTCAACATCACCTCCGCGGTTTTGATCAAAGTCAACGAATTATATGCTGCCGACAAGAAGGTAGTAAAGTAAGAAGCTGTTTTTAAAATTTATTCATCTCGTTTTTTTCGCTCCGATTTTCGCCCCATAAATCCTCATTTAGCTCGCTAAAATCGGATTTACAGCACAAAAACAGGAACAAAAATAGCTCTCAAAATTCTTAGGAACGAGCGCAAACAAGCTTGCTTGATTTGCCGAGAGACGACAGAATTTATGTAAATAACTTCGGCAACAAATTCAAACAGTTTCTAAAAGTATCTTGCAGATAAAAAATACCGACTTTGTGAGAAGTCGGTATTTTTATATATATTTGTACGAAATTAAGCGCAAAAGCAGATTATGGGATTTATTCCGTTTACATTCATAGATTTTGTCGATATTGTCCTCGTTGCGATCACCATGTATTGGATCTATCGAGCGACAAAGGGAACCAATGCACCCTACATCATCACCGGTATCATCGTCATCTATTTGCTGTGGGTGGTTGTGCGCACACTCAACATGGAGCTGCTGTCGACCATCCTCGGCCAGATTATCAGCGTAGGTGCTATTGCACTAATCATTGTTTTCCAGCCCGAAATACGGCGATTCCTCCAGATGATCGGCATGCGTCAGAAACGATTCAACTTCATCACGCGGATTTTCAGCGCAGGTGAAGATCCTCTGGCAACCAATGTCACCCCCGTGGTGACAGCCTGCTGCGAAATGTCGGAGAGCAAAACCGGTGCGTTGATTGTGATTGGGCAGCAGAGTGATTTGCGGCTGATCATTGACGGCGGAATTGCCATTGATGCGAAGATCTCAACCTCGTTGCTACGCAATCTGTTTTTCAAAAACTCACCGCTTCACGACGGTGCTGTGGTGATTGAAGGTGACCGCATTGTGGCTGCGAAGTGCATACTTCCCGTCACGCAAAGCGACGTACCGAAAGCCTACGGCACACGTCACAGAGCCGCTTTGGGTATGAGCGAAATTTCGGATGCGATCATCGTGGTGGTATCGGAGGAGACCGGCGCAATTTCGATTGCTCAAGGGGGTGAACTCCATCGTGAGATCGACCCGATCCGTCTGCAACAGACCCTGCAACGCTACTTGACCATCAACACACGGAAACGCAGCAGCGAAGTCGCCGAATAATTTTTCAATCAAGATCAATTTCCGGTCGAACGGCCGTGTCTTATAGGAGGCGAGAACAGATCAAGCGGGAATTCTTGTTGGTGGATTGGTTTACACTTGTCACAAACGAGGAATGTTCCCACACCTAAACAAAGGTGCAAGAGTTCACAATCAGCGGGTCAGTTCTCTGAGCATCTTGGCGATGCGCTCAACAACAACGGCCATGTAAGGCTGCCCGTCACACCGCGAAAGAGCGGTGATTCCCTGATGATCAAAATAGAAAAACTCGTCAAAAAGCGGTATCTGTTCGCGCATGACGGGTTGTATCGACACCTCAAGTCCGGCGGCACGAATGCACGCAAGGGCAAGATTCCGTTCCACACTATTTTCTGCCGGTGAAGTGAAAACCGTCAACCCCCTGATGGCAAACAGGGGCGCATCGTCCGCCGTGAGAACAACCCCCTCGCGGGTGCAGCGCACAGCGCATTTTGCACCGGCACACAAAGCTTGATTGCGAGCCAGATCGGCAGCGGCTTCGCGCGCAGAGGTGGATGCATCCAGCAGTGGAATATCGTAACTGAGGGTGATTGCGGCGGGGGTGATGCTACGCAGGGCATATCCGCGATAGAGCGAACTGCCGGCCGCAGTCAAGTGGCTTGCACCATCCGGCGTGAGTGTAAGCCGGACAAAGGCCGAAAGATCCATCGGATAGTGCTCGGATTGCAGGAGCATAGAGATGTCCGCACTCAACTTCCGCAGGTCGACCTGATAGGGACTATGAAAGAGTTTGCGAGACAGCGTGTCGAGCAGCGCGACATGCTCGGCAAGATAATAAGGTTTGTGGCCGAGGGTGTGGATAATTTGATAGAGATAAACGTCCATTACAGCATGAAAATTTTAAGCAGTAACTCCCGCAACAACTCCCCATCGGCAGCTCCGCCCGCATTGATACCCTTGCTCTTGGCGTCGTATTCGCGCAAAAGTCCTAAGATGCTGAACACCTTTCGATTATCCCATGTAGCAGAAGTTTGTTTCAACTCGTTTATGGCGTAGATATTGTTGATCTTGAGCAAGCGCATCAACTCGCCGTCCGCAGGATAGGGTGTGCCCTTGTGCTTGGTCTGCCAGCGCAGGTAGTTGAGCAGAAACATCTCTTTGAATTGCGCGAAGAGCGCCATAATTGTCACCAACAACGGATTATCTTTCGCATTCTGAGCGAAGTGATCGGCAATCATCAGCGAGCGAGCCATGTTGCGCACCGCCACAGCCTTGCAGAGTTCGAAATTATTAAAATCCTTTGAAATGCCGATGTTGGTCTCTATGTCACAGTCCGTGATGCTCTTCGTGCCTTTAGGCATCGAGACAACTAACTTATCGATCTCGTTCGAAATCTTCGCAATGTCGGTGCCGAGGTGATCTGTGAGCATCGAGAGTGCCTTGCTGTCGATCGCAAAGCCCCGTTTGGCAATAAATTGAGTCAGCCACACCGCAATCTCGTAGTCGCGCGGCCGCACCGATTCGAAGACAACGCCCTTGCTCGCCACATTTTTATAGAACACCGAGCGTTTATCTACATTTTTCTCCTTGTGGCAGATGACTAATATCGTGGTTGGAGAGGGTTGTTGGGTGTAAAAAGAGAGTTTCTCTATGCCCTTAAGTTGTTGCGCCTCCTTGACAATCACCACCTGATAAGAGCCCATCATCGGCATCTGACGGCAAAGGTTGATGACCTGTCCCGCCTCCGAATCCTTGCCGTAGACCGTAATTTGATTAAAGGAGCGTTCTGCTTCATTGAGAATCGTCGTGGCCAGCCGGTCACACAGCGTGTCAATAAAATAACTTTCCTCCCCCATAAGCAGGTAGATCGGAGCGAATTTTCGCGCAGCAATTTCGCCTGCAAGGCGTTCGAAGTCGGCAACCGAATCCTTGAATTTAACGCTACTTTTTGCCATTTCAGATGATCTCTTTGGTGATGCGCAACACATTTTCGGTGTCGGCCGTGAGTTGATACCGATCATCGATGCGTCGCCCGATGAGCCACACGATCTCGTCTCCCGACAGCAACACAAATTGTCGTTCCTTCTCTGGCATCGATATTTTGCTGTCAATCAGAAAATCACTCACCTTCTTGCGACCGGTCATGCCGAAGGGAACGAACCAATCGCCGTCGCGCCAACGGCGCAGCGTGAGCGGATAGTGCAACTTATCGGCATCAACCTGCGCAATGTGTTCGGGAACGCCGAAGTTTTTGATCGTATCAATGTCACAATGTTCGTAATAGAGCACGGCGTTGCCACAGTAGCTGCGCAGGGCACCGGCCTCGACACTACAGGCACAGGTGTCTTCGGGTGTAATACGGGTGACAACAATGGTCTCGCGATCGACAAAAGCCACAAATTCTTTGGCATAAAACCGTTTGCCTGAATTGTGCTGTTTCAGTGCGCGACACAGCGAGTCAATCACATCTCCCTTGAATCCATAGGTCGAATTGAGCAGTTCATAGATAACAAACTCCAGTGGAAATGCAGGGTCTATGCGATCAATATGCAGGGTATATACGCCATTGTCATCGGTCACCGCCTGCTCACGGATTTTCTCAATGCCGTGGTTGATGAAACGTTGCGCATCGGTCAGCCGTCCGATGTTTTTGCGCATCAGTTCGGTGAATTTGATATTAATCTCGCGGATACGGGGAATCAACCCCAAGCGGATTTTATTGCGCAGGTATTTTGTCGAGTGGTTCGACGAATCTTCCCTAAAATGAATGTGGTTGGCAACGGCATATTCCAGAATTTCCTTGCGCGAAGCAAACATCAGCGGACGCACGATCTTGCCGATCTGCGTGCTAATGCCGGTTAATCCGCGTAGGCCTGTACCGCGCAACAGGTTGATGAAGAATGTTTCGATCGAGTCATCGGCATGATGAGCCACGGCCACCACGGTGTAACCATGCTCGCGGCTCAACTCATCGAACCACGCATAGCGCAAGCGACGCGCAGCCATCTCCATAGACTCGCCCGTGCGTTCCATCTCGTCCGTAGTGGCGAATCGCTGATTGTAGCAGGTCACGCCAAACTTGGTCGCGGCCTGCTCCACCAATACTTCGTCCTCCTCACTCTCCTCGCCCCGCAGTTGAAAATTGCAGTGCGCAACTCCAATCTTGTAGCCACTCAACACAAAGAGCGACAGCATGACCATCGAGTCCACACCACCCGAAACCGTGAGCAGGATCTTGTCCTCTTTTGAAAAAAGACAATTTTCCGCTATATACTGTTGAAAACCTGCTAATAATGCCATACCTATACTCCTATAATATATTGACTTCCGTATCTATTGTAACACCAAATTTCGTTCGAACCGCCTCCTGCACCTTGCGTGAAAAAGCAATTACCTCGCCGCCTGTCGCTCCACCTAAATTGATGAGCACCAGTGCCTGTCGCGGGTGCACCCCCACACAACCCTCCGAGTGTCCTTTCATGCCGGCCTGCTCGATGAGCCACCCCGCAGCAAGTTTCACCCGCAAGGGATCAGCCCCTACCGGATAGAGCGGCATGTCGGGATAGAGCACTTTGAGCCGCTCTGCCACAGCGAGTTCAACTATGGGATTCTTGAAAAAACTGCCCGCATTGCCCGTGACGACCGTGTCGGGAAGTTTGGCACGACGAATCGCACAGATCGCCTCACGAATATTGAGTAACGTCGCCCCTCCGCGCGCTTCGACCTCGCGGATCACATCCCCATAGCCCAAGTTCGGCGCAGGGATTTTGCTCAATTTCAGGGTAATCGACGTAATCACCACACGACCTTTCAAGGTGTGCTTGAAGATACTTTCGCGGTAACCAAAACCACCGTGGGCAGCATCCATAATCAGCGTATTGAGGGTGTCTACGCAGAACATTTCGACACTTTTCAGCACGTCCTTCACCTCGCAACCATAGGCACCTATGTTCTGCACGGGTGCCGAGCCGCACTTACCGGGAATGAGCGACAGATTCTCTATGCCCCACAGTTCCCGCTCCACAGCCCACGCCACCAAATCGTCCCACTCCACACCGGCATCGGCTGTGACCTCGACCGAAGTAGCATCTTCGCTGACAAGGGTGATCTGCCGAGCCGTAGGGGTAAGCAACACCCCCTCGAAATCGCGGGTAAAGAGAATGTTGTTGCCTCCGCTCAAAACATACCAGTTTCTAAGGCTCTTATTTGCAAACAGAGTGCGCAGATCCTCCGTCGAATCGAACTCCACCAACCGTGCAGCCCGCTGCGCGACATGAAAGCTATTGCGCGCACTTAAATCTATGTTGTCAAATTCTCGAATCATAATGGCAAAGTTAGGAAATATTTTAGTATTTTTGATGATAATTACAACCGGAAGGATCTAAAACCCCTCAAAACTATGTTTACAAAAGAAGATTTATCTCAGATCGCAAAGCACGGACTTACACAAGAGCAGGTCGAAGTGCAGTTAGAGAATTTTCGACACGGATTTCCATTTCTCAATGTAGTCCGTGCTGCCTCGCCCGCCGATGGTGTGGTGGTGGCTACCGAAGCCGATGTAGAGCGGGCAACAATCCACTATGATCGGGCGGCAAAAGCGTTGAAGGTCGTGAAATTTGTGCCTGCTTCGGGAGCGGCAACACGCATGTTCAAGGAACTTTTCGAATTTATCAACGAGGATAAACGGGGCAAGGGCATCGACACACTGCTCGAAAATATCGAAAAATTTGCTTTCTGGCCGGAGTTGAAAACCATGCTACCGGCAGATGCCGACGAAAAAACCATCGTGACGGCCATCGTGAAGCAGGGGCTGAACTATGGCGCAAAACCCAAAGGTCTTGTTACGTTCCACGCCTATGCCAACGGTGCGCGCAAGGCCGTCGAAGAACATTTAGTGGAGGGTGCAGTCTATGCTGCCACAAACGGCGTAGCAACGATCCATTTCACTGTTTCGGAGGAGCACATGACCGGCTTCAAAGAGTTATTAGCCGCGAAAGTGCCTCTATATGAAAAACAATTTGGCATCCGCTACAACATCTCTTTCTCGGTGCAAAAAACCTCCACCGATACCATCGCCGTGAATCCCGACAACACCCCCTTCCGCAACGAAGACGGCACACTGCTCTTCCGTCCTGCGGGGCATGGCGCGTTGATTGAAAACCTGAATGAAATAGATGCCGACATTATTTTCATTAAAAATATCGACAATGTAACCACAGACGCCCTGCGCGCAGAGACAATCCGCTACAAAAAAGCCTTGGCCGGTATGCTCCTTGACCTGCAAAACGAGGCCTTCGAGTGTCTGAAAGCCATCGAGGTGGGAGGTGCTCAAACCGAGCAGATCGCCCAATTTGTGGAACAGAAACTATGCGTAAAATTACCGAAAGGATACGATTCGCTCCTGCTAAAGCGTATACTGGATCGTCCGATCCGCCTGTGTGGCATGGTGCGCAACGAAGGCGAACCCGGTGGTGGTCCGTTCTGGGTGGGCAATCCCGACGGGACGCAGTCGCTTCAAATTGCCGAGTCGAGTCAGATAGCACCTGCCAATATGCCCCTAATGCGAGGTGCCACCCACTTCAATCCGGTAGATTTAGTGTGTGGCGTGCGGAATTCGAAGGGTGGCAAATTCGATCTGCGACAATATACCGACCCCACGACCGGCTTCATCTCGACCAAGTCGAGCGGCGGGCGTGATCTGCGGGCTCAGGAATTGCCCGGACTTTGGAACGGTGCTATGGCACAATGGAATACGGTGTTTGTAGATGTCCCTATTGCAACCTTCTCGCCTGTTAAGGTGGTACAGGATCTGTTGCGACCTCAACATCAATAACACTCCGCTTCATCCCCGCCCCCAAAACCTATCGAGTGGCGGGACTATTCCCGATCCTCGAGCTTGTCGAGAGGTCGCAAAGACAACACCGCACGATCCTCGAGCTTGTCGAGAGGTCGCAAAGACAACACCG
>JAVXCD010000058.1:0-9936 GCA_036659655.1 Alistipes sp. | reverse complement strand
CTCCTGGATCGAGTTAAATTGCGCGTGTGTTCCTCGCGACCTCTCGCCGGGGGCGCGGATCTTGCATAGTGTATTGTGCGTCTTGACTTTGCGACCTCTCGACAGGCTCGAGGATCGAGTGAAATTGCGCGTGTGTACTTTGCGACCTCTCGACAAGCTCGAGGATCGTGAACGTTTCCTGTTTGAGACAAATGTAAATCAATCCACCAACAAGAAATCCTGTGTGATCCCTTTTTTAGAGTTGATAGACAAAAGGCGAAAGGCGTTGCAGTTTTTCGCTTTTTTCTGCGCAGTCGAAGATGCCATACACCGCAGACCCCGATCCCGACATGGACGCATAGAGCGCACCACACGCTAAGAGTTGCTGCTTAGCAAGGGCTATCGCGGGATGCTGACGAAAAACAGAGGGCTCGAAATCGTTTTTTATACTTTGCTGCCACAGCGAAAGATCCTGCATCAGTCGCTCACGCAGGGGAATGGGCGGGAGAGCGGGTGTTACTCCGGCGTAGGCCTCACGGGTCGAGATTCCCCCGTCGGGCTTGATGATCACAAGGTAGCGACCTGCAAGATCAAGCGAGATGGGCGACAGCACCTCCCCCCGGCCGGTGCAATATTGTGGGGTGTTACGCACAAAAAATGCGGTGTCGCTACCTAATTCCGCAGCACGCGCAATCAATTCCGCCTCAGAAAGCCGCAGTTCAAAGAGGTCATTTACCGAACGAATTACCGCTGTCGCATCCGACGAACCGCCACCCAAACCCGCCCCAAACGGCACGCGTTTATCGAGTTTAATCCGCACGCCCCCCACGCCATAATGTGCACGCATCAGGTGATAGGCTCTCAGGCAGAGGTTCTCTTCGGCGGGGCAATCTACCGCGAGTCCCGTCGCGACAAATTGCACTTCGTCGCAGGCTGTCACCTCAACCGTGTCGTACAATCCTCTCACGGGAAACATCACCGTAGCCAGATCGTGAAATCCATCTGCGCGACGGCGCAACACGTCGAGACCTATATTTATCTTGCAGTTAGCTTTCGCAATCATGAGACAACGGGTGGTTCATTTTGAGGTTGAGAGGTGGGATTGGTCAGTTCGGCGACCAATTTATCGGCCTCGGAGCAGGAGACATAGAGCCTATCCTCATAAATATCGACGATCTCCACAAAATTATTCCATTCGGCAGCATAGATCCGGATGCGTTCGAAATGTTTCAGATCGAGGAAGTGTCCGTAGTAGCCGAAAAAACCGTAGCCACCGAAAAGAGGCATCATCCATTGCATCTCTTTGTTGTCGACACGGCGTACCGAGGTGATGTCGCTGCGTTGAATCTCCGTGATGTCGAGCAGGCAGCGCACCTCGATTTTTCTCTCGTCAACGACGATGCGGCGGGGAATAGAGAGCGACATCAAGGCAATAAGCGCCACGATGAAGGAGCTGAACCAAGCAGAAAAATAGCCTCCTTCATAGAGAAAATACAACCCGATACTTAGCAGTAGAAATATCACTAAGTAAATGCACGTCAAGTAAATGGCGCGTCGGTCAAATTTATATTTATAAGTTGTCTCCATCTGTTGTCTGTTCGTTTGCCAGAAGAGCCTCGGCGAAGAGCAGGTCTTCAGGTGTGGTTATTTTCAGATTGCGGTGTTCGCCCTCACACAGAAAAATCGGGGATCCCGCGTGCTCCACCACCGAAGCATCGTCGGTGAAGACCGGTGAAAATTCCGTCTCATAGGCTTTGCGCAACAACCGGGCTTCGAAAATTTGCGGGGTTTGAACCATGCGCAGGCGGTGACGATCTATGACTTGCGACTGCGAACCGTCGGTGAGGCGGAACGAATCCACGGGCTCAACAACGGGAATTGCCGCACCGTAGGTGGCTGCCGCGATGGCCGTGCGGACAATCAACTCCGAGGTGCCAAGAGGACGCACACCATCCTGCACAGCAATCAATTCCGTTTCAGGAGACAACGCGGCGAGCCCATTTTTAACAGAGTAAAAACGTTCCTCACCACCGGCAACAACCGTGTGTCGCGAGACCTCGAAGCGTGCTGCCAGATCGTGCCAGAAACTCATATATTCTTTGGGCAGAACCACCACAATTTCCGCTGCCGGCAGCGCATTTGCAAAGTTGTTGATGGTGCGTGATAAAATCGGTTCCCCATCCAAAAACAGGAACTGTTTGGGCTTCGATCCGCCCATGCGGCTACCGATACCGCCCGCTACGATAATAACTCCTATTTGTTCCATATCATTTTTTTTCCGAATCCGAGTGTATTGTCTGTCAGTTTCATATAAGAGGGTGTAAGCATCCATAAAGTGATGTCCATCAGGGCTGTGTAGGGAAAGCAAACAAGGTAGGCTTTGCGTGCTTCGAGGTCGGCTCGCGCCATTGCACCGCAAATTTGCACCCCTTGAATCTTGCCCACAATGCGTGTTTCGAGCACAATCGAGGCCGCTACATTCGTATTTTGCACCATTTCCTGCGCATGCCGCGTATCCGGATCGGCCGCCACAACAAATAAATTGCGCTCAGCATCGTAGCAGTAGAACGCATTGGAGCAGGAAGGCTGATTGTCGACACAAGTCGCCAAGGTCAGCACGTGGTGACGTTTCAAAAACTTCAGGATGCGCTCGTCAACCATATAGAATCACTTTTATTCTATCGGTTGCAGTCCCAGTGTGGGGGCAGCCACCGGCAGCGAGATCGAATCCAACTGTGTGATTTTATCTGCGTCCTTTACCTGCCCATCGAGTTCGGCCGCAATACGGTCGCGAATAAATTCGAACGCAGCCTTGTTCTCTTTCGAAATCGGCTCGGCAGGCTCCTGCGGAATAGCAAGCGGATTGATGGCCTTGCCATTTTTCCAAATGCGGAAGTCAAGGTGCGGCCCCGTCGAAGCCCCTGTGCTACCGACATAACCGATCAGCTGACCTTGCGAGACACGTTTCCCTTTGCTGATCCCTTTGGCATAACCTCTCAGGTGGAGATAACCGGTCATCAGATTTCCAGAATGCTTGATCTTCAGCGTATTGCCGCCGCCACCGCCCCAGCCTTTGTAGGTCACCACCCCATCGGCCACCGAACGGACAGGGGTGCCTTGCGGAGCGGCATAATCCACACCATGATGCGGACGGTACGTCTTATAAATAGGGTGCAGGCGGGCATTGGTGAATTTCGAACTAATGCGGGTGTATTTGAGCGGAGCTTTCAGCAACTGCTTGCGCAGACTCATACCCGAATATTCCCAATACTTAATTTTCCCGTTCTGTCGGAATGGAATGGCATAATATTCTTTGCCTCCGTGGGTGAATTTCGCACCCCAAACACGTCCGATACCCATCGAAACGGTGTCGTCGATAAACTGCTCATCGTAGATCACCGTGAAGTGATCGCCTTTCTGTATGCCAAAGAAATCGACCGTCCACTGGTAGATGTCCTCCAGTTCGGCAGCCAGTGCGTAGGGCAGTTTTTCGCGCATGATTGCCCCCCACAACGAGGAGTTAATCACCGCAGTTTTTTTCTGCCGACGCATTTCAAACTGCTTCGTACCCGCCTTGACACTCACCGAGTCATCGTGGAATTCGAAAACCACATACTCCGCGGCATTGCGCTCGTAAACCAAGTAGTCGATGTGTGGCGAGTAGACGGAATCTTCGTGGATGAAGGCCGTATATTTCTGCCCCGCACGGATGTTACGCAGCGGAAAAACATCGTTCGCCACTTTGTCGAGGCGGTCGATCGTCACGGCCGAAACGCCATAATTACCAAGTATTTGTCCGATAGTCTCCCCGTTGCCGATCTCGCTTGTTTCGGTACGATAATTGTCGGCATTGATGCCATAAATGATGTTCTGTGGCTCCACCTGTTGTTCTGCGGGGCTATCCTGTGTCTGGTTGCATGCACCGGTTGTCAGCAAGAGGACAAGCAGTGCGAGTTGTCGTGAGATTTTCATAGGTACAACAAAAGTATAAAAAAAACGGAGAACTCTGAAATTTATTTTGGTTTATCACCGGAAGAACGTAGCGTTCGTGTGACTTTGAAATTTCGTTCGGAAAATTAGGTGATTTTCAACTATTTATTAGTAACTTTGAAAAGTTATTATTTTTGATGTAAAGTTTTTGCATGATGTTAAAGTCTATTCTGCTGGTTCCGATAGCATTTCTATACAAATTGGGGGTGAGTTTTCGTCACCACCTCTTTGATTGGGGGATTCTCAAAGGGGAGAAATTTACTATTCCCATCATCTGCATCGGCAACATCACCGTCGGAGGAACCGGAAAAACACCTATGGCAGAGATGATCATAGGCTACATGTCTCAAATCCACACGGTTGCACTGCTTTCGCGCGGCTATGGCCGTCGCACGAAAGGCTACCTCGAAGTACAGCCCGATTCCCACTACCGCATGGTGGGGGACGAGCCGTTGCAGATCAAACATAAATTTCCGGAAACAGTGGTCGCGGTCTGCGAAAAACGCTCCGAGGGTATCCGTCGCATTCAAGCCGAGCACCCCGAAGTGGATCTGATCATCATGGACGACGGTTTTCAACATCGCTTTGTCGTGCCAACTATCAACCTTGTCATGATCGATGCCACCCGCCCCATCCAGCACGATAAAATGCTGCCTGTGGGCACATTACGCGATCTACCCTCCCAGCTTTATCGGGCGCATTACTTCGTCGTGACAAAATGCCCGGAGCAGATGCCTCCGATTGATCGACGCATCTTGCGCAAGGTGCTGATCCAAATTGCCTATCAGCGGGTGTACTTCACCCGCTTCGAAAGTTTCATGCCCCATCCTATTTTTGCAGATAAGGTGACCTCCAAGCCCGTGCAACAAGGGCAACAAGTGATTGCACTGTCGGGTATCGGGAATCCGCAACAATTCATGAATGGATTGGCCGAGCGGTACGAGGTTGTTGCAAGCTTGGAACTGAACGATCATCACGTCTACAAGGTGAAGGATATGGAGGATCTGGTGGCATTGTCCCAACAATATCCCCGCGCCAACATCATCACCACGGAGAAAGATGCTATCAAGTTGACCAACCGCGACAAGGTGCCGCTCGAATTGCAACGCAAACTATATTATATACCTATCAATATTTCATTCATAGAAGATTCTGCAACGGATTTTCTGCAAAACTTAGAAAAAGATGTTAGAGGAAATTAAAAAAACCGCAGCATTTATCAGTGCAAAATCAGGCAACTTTCAACCCGAAGTGGGCATTATATTAGGCACGGGGCTGGGTGATTTCGCCGATAATATTGATGTCAAATGTGCCATCGATTACAAGGATATTCCCGGATTTCCCGTGTCAACGGTCGAGGGACATAAGGGGCGTTTGATCTTCGGCTTAATCGAAGGGCGCAAAGTGGTGGCCATGCAGGGGCGTTTTCACTATTACGAAGGCTATGGAATGCAACAGGTGACTTTCCCCGTGCGGGTGATGAAATTGCTGGGCATTCGCTATCTTTTCGTATCGAATGCCAGCGGTGGAGTAAACCTCTCGTTCCGCGTGGGCGATCTGATGGTTATCACAGACCACATCAACCTGATGCCCAACCCATTGATCGGTCCTAACATGGCAGAGTTCGGTCCTCGGTTTCCCGATATGCACAACTGCTACGACACGGCACTGATCCACAAGGCCACAGAGATTGCCGAGCAACAGAACATCAAACTGCAATACGGAGTCTATGTCGGTGGCACGGGTCCTACCTTCGAGACGCAGGCCGAGTACCGTTATTTTCTCAATATTGGCGGCGATGCGGCCGGGATGTCGACCGTTCCGGAGGTGATCGTGGCGCGTCACATGTCGATCCCTGTGTTCGGCGTTTCGGTAATCACCAACTGCGGACTGAGTGCCGAAGTGGGCGATCACGAAGATGTGCAACGTCAGGGTGCGAAGGCCGGTAAGAAGATGGCGATTTTATTTAAGGAGATGATAAAAGGACTATAAGAAACTGTTTTAAATATGGTAAACAAAGTTATTTTAATCGGCAATGTCGGTGTTGATCCTGAGGTGCGAACGACCGAAGGCGGTATAAAAGTGGCACGTGTGCGACTGGCAACCACAGAACGACTGTTTGATAAACAAACCAATGAGACCAAGGAACACACCGAGTGGCACACCATCACACTGTGGCGCGGATTGGCAGATGTAGTCGACAAATATGTCCGCAAAGGCAGTCAAATCTATGTCGAAGGCCGCCTGCGCACGCGTGAATGGACGGACAAGGAGAATGTAAAACGCTACACCACGGAGATCATGGCGGACACGATGAATATGCTCGGACGCAAAAGCGATAATCCGGCCACTCAGCAACAGCCTGCTCCCGCTGTCAGTTCTTCCGCCCCCTCTGCTACGGTTGTGAAACCCCAAACAACGACTCCGGCATCTCCGGCGGAAGATCCCGACGATCTGCCATTTTAACGAAACTGCAAGTTTAGAAACTGTTTTAAGAAGGGAAAAACGATCCGTCAACAAAAAATACGATTTGATTTTAGAAACAGGATCCTGATTGGTCAAAAAACACTGGGCAATGAGAAGTTTAGTTGTTTTATGGTTGTGCATCGCCACCGCTTGTAGTACTCCTATTCCGGAACAGCGTGCTGATAAAGTCGTTATCATCTGCAATAGTAAAAAGGTAAGCACTTCTTGGGTTGATTTCTCAGAGGCCGGAGCCTCCGGCTCTCGTGTAGGAACCTCATCTCCTGTTTTCACTTTCAACAGTTGCCATCCCGAAGAACAACCGCCCTCTTTTAGAACGGTGGAGACCGATACGTTGGTCATTCCGCTAAAAGGCGATTACATGGTAGTTCACTACCGTTATAACTTAATGTCTTACAGCGATTTCATCGCCTTCAATGGTGATACGGTTGTCATCCGCAACGATTCGCTATGGCTCACCCCTCAAATTTCCATTCGCAATCGCCAGACAAAAGCCTACGATTTAACTTATGCGGAGGCTTCTGTTGCCCGTTATGGGCTGACCGAAGGTTTTCTGGCCGTAGACCACTTCATGCACCCATGGATTCTTCGGTTTATATCTTGGAAAAAACACAACAACAACAAAACAGTGGATCAGATCCGAGCTGAATTACAGGGTGTTGTGCGACAGAATCTGACCGATGAGCAGCATTGGCTTGATTCGTTGTCGTCGCATGATTTGCTGTCGGCTGAGACGTATGACTATTTTGCGGAACAAAATAGGTGGAAGCAGCGACAGGTGGAATATCACCTACACAAGTCAAGCAAGGCAGATCTGCGCGACACGCTGGCGGCAGGGTACCATGATTCACTTTGGCAGACAGACCGCTACGGCTTTTATCGGGCTTTCTATTATAAAATTGCACACGCCTACTATTTTGATAAAGCCATCCCTATTTTTCAAGGGTCTATATTCGACTACAAATACATCTATGAGCGGCTTCAGACCGACACACTCGTCCGCCGTAAGTTGCAGAATGAATTGTTCTTAGACTGTTTAAATGGAATGGTGCAAGAGTGGCCGATACCCGACAGCAAGATCTATTTCGACAGGATATTGCAACAGGCAACCGACACCGCCTTTCTGCGCACACTTCACAAATGCTATGATTCGCTCTATACGACAACCTCTCAAACGCGCGATTCCCTGCTATTGTCAGATCGGCAGGGTCGCAAAACGACTTTTGAGGAGGTGCTGAAAAAACACGTGGGGAAAATTATCTATGTCGATTTTTGGTCTTCGTGGTGCCATCCCTGCTGTGAGGGGATGCCGGCAGCGAAGAAATTGAGAACGAAGTACAAGCAGAAAGAGGTGGTTTTTATCTATCTGTCGTTTGATAAAGATAGAGAGACCTTGTTGAATGGAGTGACGAAGGTGGGACTGGAAGATGCTGCGGAGGTCTATCTCATCCTCAATCCGAAAGCCTCGAAGATGCTCTCCACCCTCAAGATTCCGCCCATTCCGCGCTTGCTGTTGTATGATCGTACCGGCAACCTGCTGATGGCTGATGCGCCTCGTCCCGAATCGGCTGCGATTGTACCCTTGCTTGACCGATACTTACCGTAGCAACTGTTTCTTAGAAGCTGTTTTAAATTTATTAATCTTGTTCTTTTCGGCTCTTTTTGCTCTTCACCGTCAACCGTTCCCAGAGACACTGAGGCAGTAACCGCCAGAAGAAGACCAGCATAGCGTAACGTCGGTCGATGACGACTCGGCGTTTGCCTTGGTCGAGAGCCCGCACGATGTGTGCTGCCACCCGATCGGCCTGCATGAGCATCGGATAGTGACCATCTTTCAGTAGATCGGTGGCGACAAAACCCGGACGAATGTCGGTGAAACGTATGCCAAGGTGCTCCATGTGAGCGAGTTGAGCCAATGCGTCGATGTAGGTATTCTGAAACCGCTTGGTGGCGGAGTAGGCCGGAGCACTGCCCAAACCTTTTGTGCCGGCAATGGAACTGATGACACCGATGTGTCCGCCCCCCTGCTGCTTGAAATAGTTAAATGCAGTGGTCACCATGCGCACAAAACCCACAGCATTGGTCTGAGCCGTGCGGATCTCAATATCTGGTTGCAAGGCGATGTTCTGATGACCGATGCCCGAAGCGTGGAAATATAGATCCATACCCCCCGTTTGCTTGATCAAGAGCCGCAATTTTTCGGGTGCATCCTCTTGTGTAACATCCAATTGATGAATCGTGACACGATCCGGTGCCAAGGCTTGCAGTTGCGCTAAAATTTCGATGCGACGACCCGCAGCCCCCACCTGCCAGCCGGCTTTCAGGTAGCCTTTGGCGACTGCAAGTCCGATGCCGGAGGTTGCTCCGACAATGATGATGTGTTTCATAAGCGAGGTTGTTTTGTACGCAACAAGTAATGTGTGATTTCATTATTTTCGCCGGAGGTGTAGGCCTGCACAAACTCCCAGCCTTGTTGTGACCTGAAATTGAGAGCCTCAACGGCTGAGTTGAACTTCCGGTTTTCACCCTGCTCGTCTTTGAGGTAGTTGTAGCCCCATTTTTTCGTTGACTGTCCGAAATCGACCAGCACTTTTACCTTGAGAGGCAGATGATTAGCCATAATTTCGCAATAACTATATCCGGACGGAACACCCACTTGGACTAAATGCTCCGATGGAGCAACAGTCGAAGTTGGTTCTTGCGCTCGAACGGAAACCATGCCGAATAAGAGCAATAGATAGAATACGGCTATTTTCATGGTGTGCGCTATTCTGTGATTTCCCGCTGCACACACTCGATACCCACACGTTGTAATAACTCCAAACCCTCCTCCGAACGGTATGAGTCACAATAAACCACCCGTTTGATACCGGCTTGAATGATGAGTTTGGCGCACTCGATGCAGGGCGACGAAGTAATGTAAAGGGTGGAACCGTCACAGTTATTAGGACTTTTGGCAACCTTTGTGATCGCATTTGCCTCTGCATGAAGAACATAAGCCTTTGTCTTACCCGCTTCATCTTCACAAACGTTCTCGAAACCGGAAGGCGTACCATTGTAGCCGTCCGAGATAATCATCTTATCCTTGACGATCAACGCACCCACCTTGCGACGCACACAGTAAGAATTACCTGCCCAGATCCGCGCCATTTGCAGGTAGCGAATGTCTAACTGTCGTTGTTTTTCCTCTCGATACCCCATGCGGCTATATCATTTTCAATTTTGTCCTGTTGAACAGTGCTCTGAGTGTCATGCAGAACAAGGCGAAGAATCTGTTTTTCAGGTTCTACCCTCTCATTCCGCATGACACTCGGAATATCACTCTAAGAAGCTGTTTTAAATTTAGAAGCTGTTTGAATTTGTTACCGAAGTTATTTGAGAGCTCTTTTCGCCCCAGTCTTTTTTGCTTTTTGCACAGTTCGGTTCGGTGTGTGATGCCGTTTCTCGTAAAAATTTGCTATTTTTGCCGCATGGATGTGTTGA
>JAVXCD010000057.1:0-9979 GCA_036659655.1 Alistipes sp. | reverse complement strand
CGTTCTATAAATCCTCATTTAGCTCGTAGAATCCCAACAAATGCATATTAAGTCATTCTGCCAGTATGATTATCTCGTTCGAGTGGCCTCTTAATGTTGATGATATATATATTTTAATAGTTTCCGCGAAAAATGTCAAAACTTACTTATCTTTTTTCTACCTTTGTGACGCTATATTGTATGGGCGGAAAGGCGTAGTTAATAATCCGCATTTAGTACAATGTATGTGTGTGGTAAGTAGAAGTTTTTCTAATAATTATATGTAATTTATGGGATTTTTTTCATTGACACAGGAATTGGCCATTGACTTAGGTACGGCCAATACGCTCATCCTTTATGACGACAAGGTGGTGGTTGACGAGCCTTCGATTGTGGCCGTTGATGTTCACTCCGGTCGGTTGATGGCTATCGGCGAACAGGCGCGCCAAATGCACGAAAAAACCAACCCTAATATAAAGACCATTCGTCCGCTGAAGGACGGTGTGATCGCTGATTTCAATGCAACGGAGTTGATGCTTCGGGGCATGATCAAGAAGGTCAAAACGTCGGGTAGTTTTTTCTCACCCTCGTTGCGCATGGTAATTTGCATTCCGTCGGGTTCGACCAATGTGGAGATCCGTGCCGTCCGCGATTCAGCTGAGCATGCGGGAGGTCGTGAGGTCTACATGATCTACGAGCCGATGGCTGCGGCGTTGGGTGCCGGCTTGGATGTGGAGGCTCCGGAGGGTAACATGGTGATCGACATCGGTGGTGGTACTACCGAAATTGCTTGTATCTCGTTGGGCGGCATCGTCTGCTCGGAGTCCATCAATGTTGCCGGGGATGTCTTCACGACCGACATTCAAAGTTATGTACGTCAACAGCATAATATCCGTATCGGAGAGCGCACGGCCGAGGCCATTAAGTGTGCTATCGGAGCGGCGATGCAGGAGTTGGATCAAGAACCTGAGAATTTTGTGGTTACGGGGCCCAATCTGTTGTCGGCTCTTCCTCAGACGGTATCGCTCAGTTACAGCGAAATAGCCTATGCTATGGAGAAGTCGTTGGTCAAAATTGATATAGCCCTGATGCTGGTGTTGGAGTCTATGCCTCCCGAATTATATGCCGATATTGTCAAAAACGGCATCTATCTGGCCGGTGGCGGCGCTTTGATCAAAGGCCTCGACAAACGGCTGAACGAGAAAACAGGCATTCCTTTCCATGTCGCGGAAGATCCGTTGCGCGCCATTGCCCGTGGCACAGGCATCGCACTGAAAAACATCGACCGATTCTCTTTTTTGATGAAGTAGAGGCTTTTAGAGCTTTTTTTGCGTGGCCGATGTTCTTTTTGTCGGTCTTTCGCTAATTATGTAGGTGTATGTATAAGCTGATTGAGTTTATTCGCAGTATTTATGTGGTGCTGCTGTTCGTAATCATTGAGGCCGTGGCCATCAACTATTACGCTCATTCGTCATGCTATGTGCAGGCCAAATTGCTCACACGTTCCAACCTTGTTGTGGGTGAAATACACGATTTCTTTTCCGGTATCCGACATTACTTCTCGCTGGGGCGCGAAAATAAAGTGCTACTTGAGCGCGTTGCCGCACTTGAGACGAGTCTCACCCGCTACAAGTGTGCCGATACCACCCTCCTACAGCCGTTTACACCGGATAGCACCCTCCTGCGGTATCAGTTTATGACGGCGCGCGTGATCTCTAATTCCATCAACAAGAGCAAAAACCTCCTCATACTCAACAAAGGACTTCGTGACGGGGTGAGGGATAGCATGGCGGTGCTCTCACCGGGTGGTGTGATGGTCGGTTATGTGGTCGACTGTTCGGCGCACTATGCCGTGGCATTGTCGATTCTCAACACCTCGTTTCGTGCGAGCGGTAAGTTGGCCGATAGCGAATCCTTCGGCTCGATCGCATGGGACGGCAGCGATCAGTACCACGTAACGCTGGGTGACATTTCGAAGTACGCCAACCTGAAAGCCGGCACCAAAGTAGTGTCCACGGGATTCTCCCAGTATTTTCCTGCTGGCATCTCCATTGGCGAAGTGGTGAGCGGCGAGTTGAATCAGACGAAAACTTCGTATAGCGTCAAGGTGCACTTGGCGGTCAATATTTCGCAACTGAGCGATGTGATTCTGGTGAAAAATAACGACCTGCAAGAGGTGCATACTCTGGAGATAAGTGAAAAAGTAATAAAAGCGAATACAAAAAAATAATGTTCCGTACCTTCCGATATTTCGTGTTGTTTGTGACGACGTTGCTGTTGCAGGTCTATCTTTTCGATAACCTGCAAATCAGTGTCTACCTCAATCCGTTGATCTACATAGCCTTTATTGTGCTGTTGCCCATCGAGACCCCGCCTGTGGTGGTGTTGCTGTCGGGCGTGATGACGGGCGTGTTGATGGATTGGACAATGGGTGCGGCAGGGGTCAACACCATCGCTACGGTTTTGGTGGCATTTCTGCGACACCCCGTCTTGCGGATGTTGTGTAGTCGCGACACGGTGCGGGACGGAGGCATTCCTTCTTCCTACCAACTTGGCACGGGCGTTTTCTTGCGTTATTTGTTGATTATGGTGCTGCTTCATCATGCGGTCTTTTTTCTGATGGAATCGCTCTCGTGGGTGCCTATTTTACGGACATTGTTGCGCGTGATGGTGAGTAGCACGGTTTCTATACTCTTTATCTGGCTCGTTGCGCGGCTGTTCACCTCTAAACTTCCCGGTCGGATATGAGTGAGCGCGCGGCCGGTTTTGCCCGTATGCGAATATTGCAGGCAGTAGTGGTGTTTATCTTCGTTCTGTTAGGTGCCCGCTTGATCTATATTCAGCTGTTCGATTCCCGTTACAAGGAGTTGGCGGAGGCCAATGTGCTCTATCATGAAGTTCAATATCCTCCTCGCGGAGAGGTCTTCGATCGCAACGGGGAGTTCCTTGTGCAGAGCCAAGCCTGCTACGACGTGATGGTTGTCTACCGCGAAATCAACAAGGCTGGCTTCGACACCACCCGCTTGTGTTCGATTATCGGGATCTCGCGCGAAAAGCTTGACAAAGAACTGGCAAATGCCCGTATGCGTCCGCGTGCCGCACGGCTGGTGAGCAACTTCATCTCCAAAGAAGATAAATTGCGCTTCGACGAATGTAATTTCGAAGGCTTCTATACCGTCTACCGCACGGTGCGCCAATATCCGCGTAAGGTGGGTGGCAACCTGTTGGGGTATGTCAGCGAGGTGAATCCCGAAATGCTGAAGCGCGACCCGTCGTACAAAGTGGGCGACTACATCGGCATGAGTGGTGTGGAATCGGCCTACGAATCGGTGTTGCGCGGTAAGAAAGGGGTGCGCATTCAAGAAATAGATACACATGGAGCTATCAAAGGCTCTTATCTGAAAGGGGCTTACGACTCGCTGCCCGAACCGGGCAAGAATCTTATCAGCACCATTGATGCCCGCCTGCAACTCCTCGGAGAGGAGCTGATGCAGGGCAAGGTGGGTGCCGCTGTGGCCATTGAGCCGTCAACGGGCGAGATACTGATGATGGTCTCCTCGCCGACCTATGATCCCGACGAATTGGTGGGTAAGCAGCGCGGTAACAACTACATAACGATGCAGAATAACAAGCAACATCCGCTCTATAACCGCGCCGTAAAAGCCCGTTACCCGCCGGGTTCGACTTTCAAATTGGTGCAGGGGCTGATTGGCCTGCAAGAGGGTGTGCTTGTTCCGTCGAATACCTATCCCTGCTATCAGGGCTATCAGGTGGGCAAACTCCATGTTGGCTGTCACTCCCACAGTTCACCGCTCAATTTGGTGGAGGCCGTGGCAAATTCGTGCAATGCTTACTTCTGCTATGTGTTCCGTGACATTCTTGATAACCGCAAATATCACAGCACGAAAACGGGCTTTGACGTGTGGAAAGAGTATGTGGACAGTTTCGGCTTCGGCCGAAAGTTGGGTTCTGATTTTCTGGGCGAAGGCAAGGGCTACGTTCCCGACCGGGGGTTCTATGATCGACGTTATCGCGGAGCATGGAATTCGCTGACGGTGATTTCGCTTTCGATCGGTCAGGGGGAGTTGGGTTGCACCCCGCTTCAGATGGCCAATCTCGCCGCCATTGTCGCCAATCGGGGTTACTACTATATTCCTCACATTGTAAAAAAGGTCGAAGGTCAGGATTCGCTCGATCACCGCTTCTACGAGAAACACTATACCAAGGTCGATGCCAAGCATTTTGAACCTATTGTCGAAGGCATGTGGCGCGGTGTGAATGTGGCCGGTACCTCACGTAGGGCGGCTTTGCCGGGGCTGGATGTCTGCGGTAAGACCGGTACGGCTCAGAATCCTCACGGCCGGGATCACTCGACTTTTTTGTCGTTTGCACCCCGCGATAATCCGCGGATTGCCATCTCGGTATATGTCGAGAATGCCGGTTTCGGAGCCACAGTTGCCGTGCCGATCGCAAGCCTGCTGGAGGAGTATTATCTCACCGATACCATCAAACGCCCCGACCTCTTGGAGCAGATGAAGACAACAACTGTTTACTATCCATCCTATGATAAGTAGCCGACATAATACGATTTTCGATGGAGTTGATCGGGGAACGGTGCTGCTCTACACGTTGCTGGTGCTGGTGGGTTGTATCTCCATTGTCTCGGCATCGTTTGATGATGCGTCTACCGACATTTTCTCGTTCTCTCACTACTACATGAAGCAGTTGGTGTGGGTCGGCGTGGCGTGGATCGCCGCAATTGTGGTGCTGTTGCTGGATGATCGGTTTTACCACATGTTCTCCTATCCGGCCTATATTATTGGTATTGTGGTGCTTGTGGCAGCTCTGTTTTTTGGCAAGGAGGTGAATGGTGCGAAGGCATGGTTTGAGTTCGGGTCGTTCCGTATGCAACCTGTGGAGTTTGTGAAGATCGCCACGGCACTGGCCTTGGCCCGTGTGATGAGCGACTATTCGTTTTCGATTAATTCTGCGGGGGATCTCTTCAAGGTCGGCATGGTCATCTGTGTGCCCCTCGCCATCATCGTCCTGCAAAATGACACGGGGTCGGGCATTGTGTTGGGTTCGTTCCTGTTTGTGCTCTATCGGGAAGGACTTAATAAGTGGCTTTGCATTCCGATCCTGCTGATTGCGGCGTTGTTCATTGTTTCGTTCCTGCTCTCCCCCATGACGCTACTGATGATGTCTATTTTGGTGTGCACCCTCTCAGAGGCGATGATGAGTGGTGAGTGGCGGTCGCGCATCATCTATCTGGCCGGTTTGATGGGCATCTCCATCCTGTTCTATCTGCTGATGGGCCTCATAGCACCGGGTGCAATGGATCTGTATCACTGCCTTTTATCCGTCTCGCTCTCGTCGCTGGCCTTGGTGGCGGTGTACGCTTTTCGCACGCGCCTGATGAATATTTTCATCACCATGGGGCTATTCCTTATCTCGATGATCTTCCTGCCGACAACCGATTATATTTTCAATTCGATCCTCAAACAACACCAGCGCGATCGGATTCTTAGTTTTCTGGGTATTATCAGTGACCCGCTCGGTACGGACTACAACGTGAATCAGTCGAAAATTGCTATCGGCTCAGGCGGATTTGCCGGCAAGGGTTTCTTGCATGGCACGCAGATTAAATACGGATTTGTGCCCGAACACCATACCGATTTCATCTTCTGCACCGTGGGCGAGGAGTGGGGCTTGCTGGGTACACTGACGGTGCTGGGTTTGCTGTGCGCCTTGGTCTTCCGTCTGATTCGCATGGGTGAGCGACAGGAGGAACCCTTCGGTCGGATCTACTGTTATAGCGTGGCGGCTATTCTGCTATTCCACGTACTGGTGAATGTGGGTATGACCATCGGGTTGATGCCTGTGATGGGCATACCTCTGCCTTTTTTAAGTTACGGAGGCTCGTCACTCATTGCCTTCACAATTTTGCTTTTTATCGCCGTGCGTCTGGATGCTTCGACCCGGCAGTTTTCATTAAAACCTAAAAATTAACGATGATTCACTACAATCAACAAGGTCTGTCTGCGGACGAAGTGACCGAAAGTCGCCGCTTGCATGGCGACAATGTCATTACACCCCCAAAAGACGATTCGGTGTGGAAACTCCTAATCGAAAAATTCAAAGATCCGATCATCCGGATTCTGCTTATTGCCGCGGTCTTGTCTCTGGTCATTGCCTTTATCGAACAGGATTTTACCGAGCCGATTGGTATTATCTGTGCCATCATCCTCGCCACATGTGTTGGCTTTTGGTTTGAGTGGGATGCCATGCGTCGCTTCAAACGGCTGAATCAGGTCAACGATGACATTGCTGTGAAGGTCATGCGCGAAGGTTCTATTTGCGAAATTCCACGCCGCGAGGTCGTTGTGGGTGACCTGATCTGCATGGAGAACGGCGAGACCGTGCCGGCCGACGGGGAGTTGGTGGAGGCGGTGTCGTTGAAGATTAACGAGTCGACATTGACGGGCGAACCGGAGGTGGACAAAACTATCAACGAAGCGCACTTCGAGTCGGAGGCGACTTACCCGTCGAATGTGGTCATGCGTGGCACTACGGTGGTCGATGGCTATGGCGTGATGGTTGTCACAGCCGTGGGCGACACCACCGAGGCGGGGCGTGTGACGGAACAATCGACTGTGGAGAGTGACGAGCAAACGCCCCTCAATCGCCAGTTAACACGGCTTTCCCGCATGATTGGAAAGGTGGGCATCGGTTTATCGATCGCCATCTTTGGAGTGCTGATTCTCAAGGGGGTGTTGTCCGGTGGTCTGCTGGCGGGGGATTGGTTGCATATTTCAAAGGAGATTCTTCATATTTTCATGATCTCGGTGGCCATCATTGTGATGGCTGTGCCGGAAGGTTTGCCGATGAGTATCACCCTGTCGCTGGCCATGTCCATGCGTCGTATGCTAAAGACCAACAACCTTGTACGTCGCATGCACGCCTGCGAGACGATGGGGGCTGTGACGGTGATCTGCACCGACAAAACAGGTACGCTGACTCAGAATAAGATGTCGGTGCACGAGGTGAAACACTATGCGGAGTTGCCTTTGCCGGCCTTTGCCGAGTTGATTGCTGCCAACTCCACCGCTTTTTTAGATGCCGACGGCAACATCATCGGCAATCCCACCGAGGGAGCGCTGTTGTTGTGGCTGCGCTCGCAGGGCGAGGAGTATGCGCCTTTGCGCGAGCAGATGCAGATCGTCGATCGGCTGACCTTCTCCACCGAACGCAAATACATGGCGACGATCATCGAAAGCGGTGTTTCGGGCAAGCGTCTTTTGTGTGTCAAAGGAGCTCCGGAAATTGTGCGGACAAAATGTATATCCGATGGATTAGACGAGCCTGTTGCGGCTCAACTGTTCGATTATCAGTCTCATGCAATGCGCACCTTGGGCATAGCTTACGCCGAAACAACGGAGAGTGATTGTGAAACAGCCGTGGAACAGCGGATTCTTCACTTTGCAGCCGTGGCGGCTATTGCTGATCCGGTGCGTGAAGACGTACCGGCGGCCGTGCAGCGTTGCATGACGGCAGGTATTGATGTTAAAATTGTCACGGGCGACACACCGGCTACGGCACGGGAGATTGCCCGCCAGATAGGGCTGTGGGACGTAACCAAGGATGGGGAGCGTAACCACCTGACGGGAGTGGAATTTGCGGCTCTGAGCGATGAGGAGTTGCTGACACGTGTGCAGGATCTGAAGATCATGTCGCGTGCCCGCCCGCTCGACAAACAACGTTTGGTGAGGCTGCTGCAACAATGCGGCGAGGTGGTGGCTGTGACGGGTGATGGCACAAACGATGCGCCGGCTTTGAATTTTGCCAACGTCGGTCTGTCGATGGGCACGGGAACTTCGGTGGCTAAAGATGCCAGCGACATCACCTTGCTTGATGATTCGTTTGCCTCGATTGCCACGGCCGTTATGTGGGGACGTTCGCTCTACCGCAATATCCAGCGGTTTGTATTGTTTCAGTTGACGATCAACTTCGCAGCTATTTTGGTGGTCTTCGTTGGGTCGATCTTTGGCACGGAGATGCCGCTCACGGTGGTGCAAATCCTGTGGGTGAATATCATCATGGACACCTTTGCGGCCATGGCCATGGCTTCGCTACCACCCAATCCGGAAGTGATGAAGGAGAAGCCGCGTCGCCGGGATGAATTTATCATCACCCCTGCCATGCTGCGCACCATCTTCACTTGTGGCGTGATCTTCGTTGCCGTGCTGCTGGGCATGATGTTCTACTGGACGGTCACCACCGGGGGCATGACCCTCGAACAACTGACCGTCTTCTTCTCGACTTTCGTGTTCCTACAATTCTGGAACATGTTCAATGCCAAGGGATTCGAAACACGTCATTCGGTGTTTGCCGACATCCGTGGTTGTCGGGTCTTCCTGCTCATCCTGCTGCTGATTGCTGTGGGGCAGGTGGCCATTGTGGAGTGGGGTGGGGAGGTATTCCGCACCACGCCTCTCTCTCCGATGTTGTGGGCGAAAATCATAGGCTACACCTCTTTGATCGCTATCGGCGGAGAAATCGTGCGGCACATTAGAAGAAAGGAGAAAATTGTATGAAAATCGTTCTACTGAGTGTGATTTTATTGTTGCTGCTTCCCTTTCAGGGGTGGGCACAATCTGATAGTCTTGGGGAGTGTGTATCGCGCAGTCGCTTTGCCAGGCACATGGATAAGGTCACGGCCTCGCGTGCTTACCGTATGACCTATATTGGGGTTCCGCTTATAATAGGAGGACTGATTGTGAAGGGGCGTGATCAGGGCTTCCGCAGCCTGCGCAACAATTACGCCTCCTCGTTTAACACCCATTACGACGACTACCTGCAATATGGACCGGGCGCATTGATGTTAGGCCTGAAAATCGGAGGTGTAAAGGGGCGCAGCTCGTGGGGGCGGATGCTGGTCTCCGATGTCTTTTCGGCCGGTGTAATGGCACTGACTGTCAATGTGTTGAAGTCAACGGCGGATGTCACGCGTCCCGATGGATCGAACAACAAATCCTTCCCTTCGGGTCATACCGCCACCGCTTTCATGATGGCAACCATGCTTCATAAGGAGTACGGCGGCCGCAGCCCATGGTATAGTGTTGCCGGTTACACGATGGCCACCGTGACGGGTGTGTCGCGCATGCTCAATAACAAGCACTGGCTCAGCGACGTGCTGGTGGGTGCCGGCATCGGTATTTTGTCAACGGAGGTGGGCTATCTGCTGGCCGACTTGATCTATAAAAAACGCGGGATCAACTATTTTGAACTCAACGAGACCTATGATCGGTATCGCAACCCGTCGTTTCTGGGGCTAACCTTGGGCGTGGATTGGATACACGGAAATTATCATCCGACTGAGGGAGCCTGCCTTACATTCGCATCGGGTGTGAATTTGGGTGTGGAAGGTGCGTGGTTCATGTCACCCTATATCGGTTTTGGCGGACGCATCGCTATCACAAGTGTCTCCGCAAAATTAAACGGAGTCGCTTTGGCCGAGCGGCTCGAAAGCCTTTCGGAGGGTGTGGGTCTCTACCTCTCCTATCCGATCACAGCGCGTTGGCGCGTGGGAGGGAAGACGTTGCTCGGTTACGAGCACTACGCCGGTCTCGATGAGCCGAACTATTCGTTTGGCAAGGTGGGCGGTTTGAGTGTGTCGGCGGGCTGCTCCATGACCTATCGGGTGAGTCAGACGCTGGATGTGCGTTTTAGTGCGGACTATTCGCTGATGCCACCGCTGACAGCACAGAGCGATCAATACCTCCACAAAATTTCGTTTGCCACAGCCATGAACATTGCGTTCTAAGAAGCTGTTTTACGACTCCTCTCTGCCCTTCCGACTTGGCAAAAAGGGACGTGTGATTCTTGTTAGCGAATCGGTTTCCACTTGTCTCAAACAGGAAACGTTCCCGATCCTCGAGCCTGTCGAGAGGTCGCAAATACTTTGAAAACACAATTCCCGATCCTCGAGCCTGTCGAGAGG
>JAVXCD010000056.1:0-10136 GCA_036659655.1 Alistipes sp. | reverse complement strand
ATTAATGTTTGAACGTTGTTCTCCTTTCGAAATCTTGAATGTTTTCCCATCCGAAAATTCATAATTGGCCTCTGGCAACAGCGTATAATGCGTGCCATTGGCAGCATTGTACGCCTCTAACAACGAGGCATCAACCCGTGCATCGAGCGAGAGGTCGGCCGGCGCAGGTTTGGTGATCTGGTAGTAGATATTATTAGCTACAAATCCACGTCCCTCAGTTAAGGAAACGCTCACCTCTTTACCATGTGCATTGGTGCTGCGCAGAATGCCATAGGTATTGTCCAAGGCTTCTTGATCGGGCAACGTGCCTCCCTGCATCTCCACAGGGTCGGTGGTGCAAGCGGCAAGACCTGTCACCATCGCCACGGTGAAGAGCATCCGCAGAAACTTGTTTATTTGATTTTTTGTTTTCATAATTTTAAGTTTTTTTACTTTTTAGTATTCAAGCTTCGAACTTGTCGAAGAATTTATTGGTCATGTCCGGCATCACCATCCTCGTTTCCCAGATCCTTCCCTGCCATTCAAGATAACACATCGGAGAGCATGCATTCCTTTGCGACATCTCGACAGGCTCGATGATCGAGTGTAAACTACGTTGCAGTTGAACTTTGCAACATCTCGATAAGCATGAACTTTTTAGGACCTTTCGCTACTCTTTTTCCTTGTTGACCTGCGGAATCTCGATGCCATCGGGCCAAATCAAATCCTTTTGCGCCATGCCATCGTTACCATATTGCGAATAGTCCTTAACCACATTGCCTTTGCCATCGTTAAACTTCCAGTAACCCAGCAACGTAGCATCCCCTTTCGGGTTCTCGACATTGTACATGTTGTCCCAAATCTGATCGGAAGTACGCGCCACAGACCACACACGAGCCTCGGCAATCTTACCGTTGAGCGGACGGAATTCGTTGTAAGAGTAACCGACAAAGAACTGGTATGCTGTGCCCAACTTATCGTAACCTAAATTGGCATACTTGAATTTATCGCCACCTTCCGCTTTGTCCCACAGGTCGAAGAGTGCACGCATAGCGAGGTTGATTTTGTTCTTATCGGAGGGAGCAACAACCCCCATCTCAAGGCCTTCACTCTGAAGTTTGCCATTGACATAGATCCGCACGATGCGCGTCGACTGGTCGTAGGTGCAGGCAACATGGTACCAGCGTCCACTTTCAAGTCTCTTCGTGACATCTTTGCCGGGGAACTTGCCGAAAGCAGAACCTGCACCCGAACCGTCGAACTGCAACTGCTGACGCTCAAAACCAGAGTCTCCGATACGCAACAGCAAGTACTGCTCGACACCCATCACCGAGGAGATCTTGACAGGAACATCCTGAGCATCTTTCTCTGCAAAGTCGTCGATGAAGATCAATGCTTCATAGGTGACAGCCATCAGGCCATTGAAGACCATACTGTTGGCCGAAGCTTTGTCGAGCGAGGCAAAGGAGATCCAGTTGTTGGTGAGCTGCGCAGCAGTGGTGATCGCCGAGGAGCGTTTGACCACGTAGTAAGCCGTGGACGAACCGCCCAGCACCAGCATCGACGCATCGGTGATCCGCACAGGAACCAAATAGGTCTCGTCGAGAGGCAGCGCTCCGGTTTGTGCCTCACCCTGCCCCATCAACTCCTGAAGGTGGAGCGTCACAGCATCCGAGCTGATCTTGCCAACCGGAATGGTGACACTGGTGGTCGGAAAACTGAAATACTTGGCATCAAGCATCGGCCATTGCGTGCCGTAACGGGCATTATACTCCCCCACAAGCGAGGGATCAACGGCAAACGACACCGTAACATCCCGATCGGCAGGATAGGTCAGCGTGGCATGCAGGCTCTTATCCACGGTGGGTGCGTTGTTACTGAACAAGGTTGGTTGCACCTGCGTGGTTTTCGACACATCGAGGTATACCACATTGTCGAACTTCTTGTTGTCGGCATCGAAGTTTTGGCACGCCGCAAACGAGGCTGCAAAAACAACGAGCAGGACAACGACTAATTTGTATGTTTTCATAGGTCGCATTATTTTGAAGGGTTCAACGTCTGAATAGCTTGACGGATCAGTTTGTAATTGAGATCCGCATTGTAGTAGTCACCGCCGATATTGTAGACTCCCAGTCCGCCCAACGGACCGAACGAGATCACACGACGCGACATCTCGGCAACAGCAGCATGCTCCACACGCTCTTCATCCTTGAGCGGAGCATCCACCTCGGCAGCTAATAGAAGTTTCTCGGCCGGCACAGCAGCGAAACCAAGCGCATTGAGCACTTGCAACCGCACATCCAGCACATTCTCGGTGCGATCGGTGTCGAGGACAAAGTAGTCCACCTTGGTGCGGTCGGCAGCAGTCACAAAGAGCGGATCGCCCTCGAAGACCAAAAGCAGATGCTCGTCAGCACTCAGTTTCTGCACCAACAATGCGGCAACGGCTGCCGTGGCAGCATCTTCCATGCGGGGAGTGCCCGTGAAAGAGTAGCCATCCAGCCCATTTGTCGCCACCGCGGCAACAACCTGATCGAGGTAAGTCCCCAATGCAGCAACATCGGCAAACTCGGCCGAACGCGCCGCATAGTCCACTTGATAGAGCACTCGCGTGCCTTTCTCGCGCATCACCGCCAAATCGGCCACGTCGTATTGTGACAGGTGATCCGCATTAGTCAGCGTGACGATGTCCAACGAGTCGGGCAAGCAACGCATGAAGTCCTTTTCACTGCTCGCCACCTTGGGCGCATTGTGCATCCGAGCATAGACCATAAAGTGCTCGCTCTGCTTGTAGGCCCGCAGTGCCGCAGTGTATTGCGCCCACAAAACAGGATCTTGCTCCCACGGCTTGCTGACGTTGCGGTCTATGGTCTCCGTTTGAGTCCACTCACTGCACGAAAACAACGTGCAGAGCAGAACAAGGAGCATCGACCAGCCCGAAAAACAAATTATTTTATTCTCTTTCATAGCGGTTATTTATTATAAGGTTTGCAATCCCACCAGACACGGGTTCCCATGCCGTCACCCCTGCGAGAACCTTGCGTCTCTTGGTTGAGCAACTGGATGGCCACCTGTAAACTGGCACTATTCTTTTGGTACTCCTCGATCGGATAGGGCAAGCGACGCGCACCCTGCGCGAGGTCTACCGTACCACCCGACTTGTCCTCTATGGCTGGCAGCAACCGCGGATAGCCCGTGCGGCGGTGTTCCGACCATGCTTCGACACCTAACGGGAAGATGGCGATCCATTTCTGGGTGATGATGCGCTCTAAGTTGCGCTCCTTAGTCACTTCGTCGGTAGCATCCTCCCATGCGATGGTAATATCACTCTGACGTGTCTGCTCGCTATATTGACCCAGCGGATCGACATAGATCTCCGGCATCGAAGTTTTATCGGCCAGATAAGCCTCCGCACCATCGACAGACTTCTCCTCGAAAGAGAGGGTCACAGCCTGCTCATAGAACGATTTAGCCGCATCCGCAGTGCCCCAGCGAAGTTCATACTCCGCCTTCAAGAAGGTCACCTCCGCAGCATTCAGCCACAAATAGGGCGTTTTGCTGTTGACAATCAGATTGGAACAATACTCCACAGCAGCCGACTTACTGGCCACATCAATACCGATGCGAAGACCGGCAAAGCGACCGCTTCCATTCGGCAGGATCATCTTCTCGCGGCGCGGATCTTTGTAGCCGCTCAGGAAGTTGACGATGTCGGCACCCACACGTGAATCGCCCCAATCGTTGTAGATCAGCGCGGTGCGGTTCTCGGCAGCATGCATAGCCGCGTTGTCGGCATTGGCAGAGATGACTCCCCCGGCAATTGCCTCTCCAGCTTTCGTCTTCGCCAGATCGGGTTTCACCTCCGACAGACGCATCGCCATACGTAATTTGAGCGAATTAGCATACCTGAGCCACTGCGCAACGTTGCCATAATAGACGGCATCGTAACGACTGAAGGCTTCGGCAGGCAGCGAAAGATTCTTGCCCAACAGCACAATCGCTTCGTCTATCTGCTCGAACATGCGGGTATAGACCGCCTCCTGCGTATCGTATTTCACCGAAATCGACTCACTGCTCTCCAATTCCGAATATGGAATCGGGCCATAAGAGTCGGTAACGCGCTGCATGATCGCCACACGCAACAACTTCGCAAAAGCGAGGGCAACCTCATCCTTTGTGCCGTTGATAATACCGCGATAGGGCGTGTAAGTCTCGGTGATCACGTTGGCAAACGGCCATTTGCGCCAGTCGGCAGAGGGGTTGAAGGTCTCGAACTTGGTGCGCCACGTGTCGACCGTCGTGCCGATATAACCGGCAAACGGCCCGCCCGTGAGGCTCTCATTGAATTGGTAAATATGCTCCTCGACAGGAATAACCAAACTTTGGAGTGCCCGGATTTTTGTGCCCACCTTGTAGTTCATAGCATCCATCTGATCCTCGGTTACTTCGTTGGGATTCCGGTTCAGATTCTCAAAGTCACCCAAACATCCTGTCAGACTGAGCAGCACTACTGAAAGCAGCAGTAGCTGCATATTTGATCGTATTTGTTTCATGCTGTTCGTTATTAAAATTCAAATTTCACATTAAAGCCCAAACTGCGCAACGACGGCATCATGAAGTAGTCGATACCCTGATAACTCAGACCCGTTGAGGCCACAGCCTCTGGATCGAAAGGTGCCTTGCAGTAGATCATCCACAAGTTACGACCCACGAACGACACGGTGAGCCCCATCTTATTGCGGAACCACTTGCGTGGTAGTGTATAGCCCAGCGAGAGTTCTTGCAGACGCAGGTTGGTGGCCGAATAGGTGTAATACTGCGGCAACCCCGATTGCGAGCCGATAGCCTGAAACCACTTCTGCGGATCGACCATCTCCCGATCGTTGATCATCACACCGCCCACATCACGCGCAGCAGCCGAAACCTCCGACACACCATACAAGTCCATGTTGGCTTGCGTGGCGGAGTAACAAATGCCACCGATGCGCGCCGTGAAGAGAACGCCTAAGTTGAGTCCCTTGTAACGGAAATCGTTGCGCCATGCGAGGTTGTATTTCGGGAAAACAGAGCCCAAATAGATCTCATCACCCTCGTCTGTCAACACCAGATTACCACTCTTATCAACCTCCGTATAACCATTATCGTTGTACTGCACATTGGACGTGGTGTACAGATCGCCCATCGAGCCTCCCTGTTTGAGAATGTATTTAGCTTTACCCAGACCTTTAATCTCCAATTCGGTCAAATTCAGCGGTGCTCCTGTTATCGGATTGAGTGCACCCGAAGCCAAGTCGATGATCTCGTTCTTGTTCCATGAGAAGGTGAAGTTCGAGGACCAACCGAAGTTGCGCCATTCATTGTTGTAACCCAGCACTGCCTCGACACCTATATTGCGGACACGTCCCGTTTGCAGGTAGATAGTCGTATAACTCGATGAGGGCGGCAACTTCGGATCCAAGGTCTGGTTGTAGGTATCAGCCCAGTACCACGAAGCACTCAGGCTCAATTTCTGCCATAAACGCATATCCACACCCACCTCATAGGTACGAGTACGTTCGGGTTTTAAGTCACCAATAGGATAGTGAGTCTTGTCTTTCCATGTTTTATTCGTCGCGTCATAGTCGTAGGTCACGCAGGTCAGAAAGTGTGGGAAAGGAAGACCCACCGAAGCAATCGAACCTCGGAACTTGAGATAGGTCAGTGCATCTCCCATCTTCCACAGGGAGGTGGGCACCCACGACAAACCGACAGAGGGATAGAAGAACGATTTTTGAGGAGAACCGGCAATTTGCGAAGGCCAGTCATTACGTCCTGTCACGGTCAGGTAGAGCATCTGCCGCCAGCCCACCTCCACCGAGGCGAAAATAGACTGCGTCTGATCTACCCAGCCACTCTTCTGAGCGCGTTTTTTCGTGTCATCCAGATCCACAACATCGAAGATGTTGGGCAGTCCATTCTCCTGAATGGGTCCGCGGTACGACATCTCGTCGCTCTTGATGTTGTTGATCGAGGCGCCGATGTTAGCCTGCAACGACCAATCTTCACCAAAAGTCTTGTTGATGTTGAGCATCACGTCTGCATAGGTCTGTGAATCGAAGGCGCGGGACTCGGTGTAATGTCCGTTCTTACCGCCATCGGTGACGGTGGTGTTCGACGAAGCATAGAGTTTCTGCGTATAGAGCGAATTAGCATTGTCCAACCGTACACGGCCAACAAGGTTCAACCACGGCAGGATGTCGTAGCTGGCAGCGAACGAGAGCATGTAACGCTTCTTGTCCGTGTTGCGCAGGTTGCGGTTGGCAATCCAGTAGGGATTCTGCATGCGCAGATCTCCACCCTCCATGTCGCCCGACCAAAACTGCTCCATGAGTTTCGTGCCCGGATTGTAACGCTCAAATTTTTCGTAAAGCGAGAAATCTTCGCCACGCGGAAACAGATAAGCCGAAACCAACGGATTCGAATAGACACCTTGGTTGGTCATGTTCTGGTCTTTCTGATAGATGTAACTCGCACTGGCATCCAGTTTGAGTTTGTCTTTGAGAAAATAGGAGGTGTTGCGAAAAGTAAAGTTGTAGCGATCGTATTCGTTGTTTGGGATGATGCCGTCCGAATTCACAGTGGAGGCGGAAAAATAAGTTTGATTCTTGTCCGTACCTCCTGAGAGGCTCACGGCATTGGTGTAGACGTGCCCCGTGTCGAAAAAATCGTTGGGTGTGTAGCCGAATTGCGACGCAAGATTCAGTTGCTCGCCCCAACTATAAATGCCTGAACCACTCCGCACACCTTTGCTGCCTGTGCCGTAACGGTTCTGAAATTCGGGTTGTACAAAAGGCTTCAGAAAACTCGTGTTGCTCGACAGAGAGACCTTCAACACCCCCGACTGTCCTTTGCGGGTGGTAATGAGGATCGCACCATTGGCTGCATTCGAACCATAAAGGGCTGCGGCCGCAGCACCCGTGAGCACCGACATGGACTCAATATCCTCCGAGTTGATGTCGGCAATGGACTCGGTAGCTCCCTTGGAGTCGAACTCCGTGCCACCGCCACCACCAAAGTTATACATCGGAATACCGTCGATGACATACAGCGCATTCGACGACTGCGAAATGGATTTATTTCCGCGAAGAACAACCTTCGAGGCTCCACCCACACCCGACGAAGAGGTATTGATCGTCACACCGGCCACCTTACCCGTCAGCGAGTTGATGAAATTGGCATCTTTGACCGTGGTAAGGTCTGACGCTTTGACCTGCTGCACGTTGTAACTCAGTGCTTTCTGGTTACGCTTGATGCCAAGAGCCGTCACCACGACCTGCTCAATCGCCGAAGCGGATTCCTTGAGTGCCACATCGAATGTGGTGCGACTGCCGATCGACACAATTACCGGTTCGTAGCCCAAGAAATTGATCTCCAAGCGGGCTGTCGCCACCGGAGCAGGCACTTGCAACGAAAACGTGCCTCCCACACCGGTACTCGTGCCGAGTGTGGTACCCTCGACAAGCACCGAGGCTCCGACGATGGGTATTCCGCCGACATCTTTTACAATGCCGCTAATTGAAATCGGTTTCGCCTCATTATTCTTTTTTACGGAAAGAATAATGCTCGGAACTTTAATCACATAAGTGATGGTTGAACCTGCAACCATCTGATCAAGAGCCACGCTTAAAGGCCGATCCTGAACATGGATGCTTATCGGTCGATCAACATCAACATCTTGCTGTGATACAAACAGATACTTCGTCTGCTTTTCAATTTCATCCATGGCTACTCTCATCTTGACATTGGTCAATTTTAGAGTCACTTTGTCTGCTGTCTGTCCAAATGTCTGGTTCGGTAAAAGGTACAGACAAAGCATGAACGAAAAAGTACACAGGCATTTAATTTGCCGAATAAATTTTTTATTCATATTTTTGTAAATTAAGGTTAAATAGGTTTTCTATTGACCTCGGCCTGCAGGACTCTCTTATCTTCCCTGCGGGCCTTCTTTCGGTCTAATTCTTGGTGTGTTGGTCTTTATTCGGGCTGCTTCATAGGCAAATGGGGTTACAAGGGTTTTATACAGTGATCTCAAATTTACTTGATGATTATTACACCGGTTTCGTCGTTTTTCTCGTATTCGAAATCTGTCAGACACTGCAACACATGCAGGGTGTGCTCAATTCCCGAAGAAATAGGCATCTTTCCCCAACTTAAATTAGCCACAGGCATTTTATCTCGCTTAATAATGATGTCTACATTATAGGCAAGTTCCAGTTTGACCATTAAGTCCTCAAAGGAGAGCCCCTTTAAATTGATGATTCCTTCGGGCCACAAATAATCATCCCGATCCGTCAACTCTTGACTGCATAATTTTCCATTGTGCAACTTGACAATCTCATTGGGATTCATGGTGATCCGCTCCTTATTTGCCAAATGCGTAATTTCGAGCCGACCTTCCATCAAAGCCGCTGCAAATATGCCGCGCTGCTCATCCGCCTGAATGTCGAACTTTGTTCCGAGCACCATGGCCTCACAAGCAAACGTGGAGACCACAAACGGACAGTCGGCATCATGTGTAACTTCGAAGATGGCCTCACCGGATAAATTCACGCGGCGTTCCTTCTTAGAGAAAATCGGTGGGTAGGTCAACGAACTTCCCGCATTTAACCACACGTGCGTTCCGTCGTTGAGTGTCATGGATAAACGCTGTCCCTTAGGAGCTGCTATTGTCATCTTTTGATCGGTGATGAGCGACATCTGATATTTTGAAGCCATGAAGCCCACCCCCAGACCGATGCAAATCACAGCTGCCACGGCCGAGGTCCACCGCGCAATTATACGCCACGGGGTGAGATGAACCGGCTTCTGCTGCGGTACAGATGCCAATTGTGATTCCCAGACATTCGATGCGTTGAGCACCTCGTCAAGGTCATTCAAATACTTTTTATGTTCGGGATCGGCCGCCAGCCAGTCCAACACCTCAAGCATCTCGGCTTCTGTGGCCGTGTTTTGTAAAAATTTCAATAATAAAATATCGTCCATATGATCTTGTTTTATTTTCGGTTATATATATATAACACTTCAACACGCCCCGTTGGTAGTAAAAAGGGCGTGCTTTAAATTAAAATAATTATTTAATAATGGAAGGCAATGTTATTTTTTACAAATATGCGAAAACAATTATTGCAATCGTGATTAAATAGTCCTTGAATTCTTTCCGAAGAATCTGCAAACTACGACGAATTTCAAAATGAACATGCGAGAATGTGATACCCATTTTATCTGCTATATCATTGTAATTCATACCATTTACACGGCTCATCTCATAAATTTCACGTGTTTTCGCAGGCATCTTTTCCAAGGTATGCTGCAAAATACCGAAGATCTCTTTTTGAAATAACTTGTTCGGATCACAGGCTATTAACGATTCGATGTCGGCTTGCAATACACGTTGCTGCAATTGCTGAATTTTCTGCTCCGTCTGCGAATGCTGGGATTGGGCACGAAGATGATTCAAACATTTATTCTTGACAATGGTGAGTATGTATGCCGGGATATTCACATCATCGGGCAACGTGGCACGGGTCTCCCAGAAGGCAATGAAACTATCTGATACCAAGTCAGCTGCCACCTCCCAATCACGCACATAGCGACATGCAGTCTTGATAAATCCGGGCTTGTATTCGAGAAATAACTCCCCGAATTTTCGAGCGGATAAAGTGGATAATGATGAGTATTCAGGCATCAGTAGTGATTTTTTCGGCTACCGAAGGTAATTTATTTTAGGATAACTTCCAAATTATATATTTTTCGCCAAGGGCGCACACTGCTTTCCACCGACAAAAACGGAGTATCTTGAGCGAGTATCTGGCGCAGGAACTACATGATATGATACAACGCAACATTGCCACAAGGATCTTTCGATCCTTGTGGCAATGTGATATTGGGTGACAACTAAAGTCGGTCGGTTATAACTTCGGGGGCAAGCGATACTTCTTGTTGGCAAAAATACTCATCCGATCCTCGAGCCTGTCGCAACAATTCCTGAAGTCGAAATAATGTACGATCCTCGAGCTTGTCGAGAGGTCGCAAAGACAATGCACGATCCTCGAGCCTGTCGAGAGGTCGCAAAGGTAATCAGCACCGTGACCTTGCGACCTCTCGACAAGCTCGAGGAT